>CAMLNG010000105.1 GCA_946481195.1 uncultured Chromatiaceae bacterium | reverse complement strand
GCACTGCTGCGCCCACCACCAGGCCGGTGTTTCAGCGGCGCTTAGCTGCTGTAAAGTGCTGAGTATTTGCGGTGTCGGCGCAACGGGCCGCTGCATCGTCAGCTGCCAGATTTGCTGCTCGACCGGCGTGAACTTCAGCTCACGCGGGTATTCCTGAGCCGTGGCGGGTGATAAACACCCCAACACACTCAGCAGGGCAAAACAGGGAGGAACCCAGCCAGTTTTCACGTTCAGACTCCGCTTGCGTCAGGATACTGAAGATAGTAGTGGCTTAACTTAACATGCTCGGTCTGCGTTGCTGCTGGTTTTTCGTAACAGGATTTGTGCTGAAAGTAGCTCAGCGCGCCATTAGCAGTGACGCCGCTTTCATCAATGCCGGCCAGTGTTTACCAAAACAACCAGGCCGCGCGGGTTGGCGGCACTGTTGGTTTCAGCTAAGTTAAAGCGGCCCTCTCAGCCAAGGATGACACTGATGCCTGATCTAAGCCCAATGCGCCGTTTTTTTGCCCCTGCAGTCTTTGCCACCACTAGCTTGCTGGTTGCGACAGTCAGCGCAAACACCACTTTCAGCTGGCCCAATGGCGCCAAAGCGGCAGTCAGCCTGGCCTATGACGATGCGCTGCCAAGCCAGCTTGATACCGCCATTCCGCAATTAAATGCTGTGGGCCTGAAAGGCAGTTTTTATCTGCCGCTGTCGGCAGACACTATCCAAAAACGTCTGGCCGACTGGCGCGCTGCGGCTGCACAAGGCCATGAACTGGGTAATCATTCACTGTTTCATCAATGTGCCAAATCGCTGCCAAACCGCGGCTGGGTCAGCCAGGACCGCGATTTAGACCAGACGCCTGCGTCGCGTTTAGTTGCAGAAATCCGCCTAGGCAGCGCCTTTTTACAGGCGATTGACGGTAAAACCCAACGCACTTTCACCGCGCCCTGCACCGATCAGCTGGCTGGAGGCACACCATACTTGCCATTGCTGAAACAGGATTTTGTTGCGATGAAAACCATTGTCGGCGGCGTCGTGGACGATATGCAGCAACTGAATATCCACGCAGTGCCTGTCATTGCGCCTAGTGAAGTCACAGGCGCACAGCTGATCAATTGGGTTAAAGCCGCCGGCGCTAAAGGCACTATGGTCAATTTCACTTTTCATGGCATTGGTGGCGACCATCTGCAAATCTCTGCGGCGGCGCATGCCGAGTTACTGCAGTTTCTGGCCAGCCATAAAGATGAATACTGGACTGATACTTTTTTGAACCTGATGCTGCATGTCAAAACACAGCAAAACAAAAGGCCCTGACTGCGACTGAACCAATTATTGCGTAGGGTCGGTAATCAAAGCGCCACCGACCTTTAACACCGACCATCAACACCGGCCTTCAATACCGGCCCTCTACACCAACCATCAACACCTGCAGATAATTTGTTTACTTAAGTTTACTTTAAGACTGCCCTATTAGGCTTGCTACATTGCCGTACTGCCCTCGGGTGCTTTGTGTCGCTGACTACTGTATTACCCCCAGCCAGACAACTGTTGTGGCGCCCGTTGCTGGTGCTGCTTGCGCTGTTTGGCCTTTGTTATGGTCTTGGTGTTGATTTTGCGCTGAGCACGTTCTGGTATCAGCTGCAGGGGCAAAGCTGGGCTTTGCAACACCACTGGCTGACCGAGGACGTACTGCACAGCGGTGCACGCAGCTTAAATCAGCTGCTGATCGGTACCCTGTTACTGCATTTTGTTTTCCAGTTGGGCCGGCAACAATATCGCCGGGCCCGCGGTTTTGCAGTTTGTGGCCAACCACAGCGCTGGACCAAAGCCCGTCAGCAGGCACATGGCCGCCTGTTACTGAGCCTGACGTTGAGCCTCGCCGGCATAGCCATCATCAAACACAGCCTGCCGATGGATTGTCCCTGGGATTTACGGCCCTTTGGCGGCACAGAGACCTTCACCGGCTTATTTACCAACTGGCCGGCGAACCGCGCGCCTAATGCCTGTTTTCCTGCCGGCCATGCCAGCATTGGTTTTGCCTGGCTTGGGCTGTATTTCTTCTGCTTACAGCTGTACCCGACGCTGGCAAAACCAGCGCTGATGCTGAGCCTGACGTTGGGTTTTGGTCTTGGTCTGGTACAGCAACTGCGTGGTGCGCATTTTATTTCCCACGACATTGCCAGTGCCGCCTGGTGCTGGAGCATGGCTTGTCTGTGCGCCTATTGGCCGGCATGGCGGCAACGTTTAAACCTGGTTTTTTTATCAACTTTATCTCCTCAGGGTATCCGCAATGACTGAACTGACTCTGCACTGGCTGCAACGTAGCCGCAGCTTTTTGCTGACCCGCACCCAACGTTTTGTGATGTTACCGGGTGCTTATGCCCTGCTGCTGGCGCTGTTAACCACAGTGCTGTTTTGCGCACCGTTTCTGGCGCAAGTGCAACACAAGATTCCGGGTCAATATGGCCTGCAGACCTTGCTGTTACTGGTGTTATTGCTGCTGAACAGCCTGGTATTTGTGTTACTGAGCCTGCCTGGTTTTCCGCGCTTGCAGCGCAGCTTGCTGTCTGGCTTTTTCCTCATCGCCGCGATCAGCCATTATTTTATCAGCCACTTTGGCACTGTGATTGACCGCTCCATGCTGCAAAATGTGCTGGAGACTGACATTGCCGAAGCGCGGGGCCTGCTCAATCCGGATTTGATTTTCACCACTGCCGGCTGGTTATTGTTGCTCGGCTGGCTCAATCTGAAAATTGAGTTTAAACCTCAGTCCTGGCGGCGCGGCGCAGCGCAATGGCTGCTGACATTGATGTTACTGCTGACCGGTATTGGCGCTGTTGCCGCGACCCAATATGCAGAACTGGCCAGCTTTTTCCGCAACTACCGTGACGTGAAGTTCTTCGCCCTGCCAATAAGCCCGTTGTCGGCTGGTATTTCGGTGACCAAACAACAAATTGCGACGCATTTTCCGCCAACTTTTCAGCAACTTGGCACTGATGTGCGCAATCTGGCACCTGCAGCGGCGCCTAAAACTGTGGTGCTGGTGCTGGGGGAAACCGCCCGTGCCGACCATTTCCAGCTCAATGGTTACAGCCGGCCGACTAATCCGCGCTTAAGCCAGTTGCCGGTCATCAGCTTCAGCCAGGTCAGTTCCTGCGGCACAGCCACCGCGCATTCAGTGCCTTGTATGTTCTCCTGGATGGGCCGCGAACGGTATGACGAAACCACCGCGAAAAACAGCAGTAATGTATTGGACATTCTGCAAAGCAGCGGTGTGGACGTCAGCTGGTTTGACAATAACTCCGGCTGTAAAGGTGTGTGTGACCGGGTCAAACACGAGATGTTGTTTGAATTGCCAGAGTGTCAGGCCAATGACGGCTGTACCGACGCGATTCTGCTGCAGGCACTAAAACGTGAACTGGCAAAGCCCCTGAGCAAAGACCGCATTATTGTGCTGCACCAGCTTGGCAGCCATGGTCCGGAATATTCACGCAGAAGTACGCCACAGCAAAAAGTATTTGGCCCGGAATGTACCGATAAAGAGCTGAATCATTGCCCGCCGCAGCACATTATCAATGCCTATGACAACAGCCTGCTGGCGACCGACGAGTTACTCGCCAGCGTGATTCAGCAGCTGCAATCGTTACCGGACAGCGCCATGCTGTATATCTCCGACCATGGCGAATCGCTTGGTGAAAACGGTGTGTATTTGCATGGCTTGCCGTATTGGATGGCACCTAAAGCGCAAACCGGCGTACCACTGATTTGGTGGATGTCGCAGAGTTTTGGCCAGCATTTTGGCCCTGAGCAAGGGGAAGCAAAAGGCCGGCAACTGAGTTATGATTGCCTGAAGCAGCAGCAAAAACAGCCACTTAGCCACGACCATTTATTCCATAGCCTGCCGGCACTGTTTGCCCGTGACAGTAAAGACTTCCGGCCCGAACTGAATCTGTTTGCTGCCTGCAGCAGGAGGTAAGTATGCAGTCCCTGCGTTTGTCGATGTTGCACTGTGCACTTTGTAGCGCGCTGGCCCCTGTGCTGTTGACCTCAGGCAATGCTGTTGCCGGTGAACAGCCACAACAAGTGGAACCAGTATCCAGTGAATTGTTTTGTGACTGGCTGCATAAAAAACCAGCGCGCAGCAAAGACAACCAAGCCGACCCGGCAGCCAAGGCCGACGATCGCCGTATCCGCATCGGGCAAATCCACATTCGCACCGAGCCCATTTTTGTTGAAGACGCTGACGCCATCTGGCTGCATCATTTTGCCAACTGGGCCCATGTCACCACCCGCCCCGACACGGTCAAACGCGAGTTGCCTTTTGCCAGCGGCGAAGAAATCTCGGTGAGTGATCTGGCCGAAGCCGAACGGCTGCTGCGCGACAAATCATATCTGCATGATGCCAAAGTGCGGTTAAGCCCAACCTGTAACGCCGACCAAAGTTATGACGTGGTGGTGGAAACCTCAGACAACTGGAGTTTGTTACCATCCTTTGGTTTAGGCCGCAGCGGCGGTCAGAACAAGTATGCTTTTGGCTTTAAAGAAGATAACTTCCTCGGTTTTGGCGTGCGCACCTCGGTGAAATACCAAAGCGACGCCCAGCGCAGCGGCTACGAATTTAAACTGGAAATGCCGCTGTCACTTGTCACTGGCTCAGCCGGCAATGACCTGTTTGCCCACAGTTATCTGACGGCCGAATGGACCAACAACGACGACGGCCATGTCCAGCAACTGTTGCTGGAAAAACCTTTTTATCAGGATGACAGCCGCTGGATGTACCGCACTGAATGGCTCAGCGACCTGCAACAAACCCAGATATTTCATAATGGTGCGTTGGAAAATATCTTTGAAACCGACCACCGCCGCATCGACTTGAGTGCCGGTCAGCTCTGGTCCTATCAGGACCATGCCTCGACCCGGCTGCTGGCCGGTGTGCTCAGTGAAGACTGGCGTTTTGCCCCCGCACTGCTGCAACCCACTTTGGCCCTGCCACAAGACCGCAGCTGGGCTTATCCCTGGGTTGGGGTGGAATACAAACAACACGATTACCGCGTACTCAGCGATATCCTGTTTATCGACCGCGCTGAAGACGTCAATCTGGGCTGGCACCATAGTCTGAAGGTCGGTGTGCAAAGCAGTAAACTGCAGGCGGACACCTCGCTTGGTTACCGGGTCATTGGTCATAGCAGCAAAGGCTTTGGAGATCGCCAGCATCTGGTACTGCTCGACGCTGGCTTTGACTTTATCGACGGCCTGCAAGGCGGCGATTTACGCGAATGGCGTTTCCAGGCCGAAGATTTTTATCAGCTTAACCGCGATTTTACCTGGTACAACAAAGCCGAACTGACCCGGCGTAACCGCAATTTTGCCGATCTGCCACTGGAGCTTGGCGGCGACAGTGGCTTGCGCGGTTATCCGCTGCAGTACCAGCACGGTATCAGTAAAACGGTCCTGACCAGCGAACTGCGCTGGTACCCGCGTATCAACCTGTACAAGATGTTGGATTTAGGCTTTGTCGCTTTTGCCGACCTTGGCCGCGTCAACGGCGGCAGCGTGGCAGATCCGGCGCAACTTAATCCGGCCGCCATCGCCGCACGCTTCGCCTTACCTTTGGGGATGGACCTAATAGCGCCAATGGCGCTGCCACCAAAAGATCAAATCTACCGCAGTAACAGCGACTTATTACGGCAAAACCTGACCGACCGCTGGCTCGGCAGCATCGGCGTTGGCATGCGGATTTATTCATCAAAATCCAGCAACAACCATGTGGTGCACATCGATTTATCAACGCCAATGACCTCAGCCCCCGGCGTCGACAGCTGGGAGATTGAGCTCAACGTCAGTAACAGGTTCTGAATGATGGCACTGTTGCCATCAATCACCCAACCGGCAAAACCGGATAAAACGCTGGCTGGCCGCGGACAGGTATTTATCCTGATGCCAGCATAAATGCAGCTGCCGTGGCATCACTTGGATAAATGGCAACACCTGCAGCGCACCGCTTTGTAGCCGGTCGCGCGCGGCGAGCTCTGACACCAGTGTGAGGCCCAGGCCCTGTTGCACTGTGTTCAGCACAGCTTCCAGAGTATTCAGTTCCAGTACTGTGCCGGGGTTACTCAGTTGTGGCCGCAGATACTTATCAAACTGTTCGCGGCTGCCGGAGGCCGGTTCGCGCAGCACCCAGTATTGGCCTTCGATATCTGACGGGCTAAGCACCGCGCCGGTTGCAGCGGCGTGCTGCGCCAGCGGGTGCGCCGGGCTTGCCACTAACAGCATCTGATCCTGCTGCCAGGCTTCACTGTGCAGCTGTGGATGGGTGACTTCGCCTTCGATCAGCGCCAAATCCAGCTCAAATGCCAGCAAACGGACGGCTAACTGCTGACTATTGGCAATAAAAACACTGAGTTGCCACTGCGGCCCCAGCTGTGCCAGTAAACCCGGCAGCAAATAATTGCCGATGGTCTGACTGGCACCGATGCGCAGTACAACCTTACCTTTGCCCTTGTTGTCACCAAACAGCGCACCGATATCCGCAAGTCGGGTCAGCATTTCATCCGCCAGCGGTAACAATAAAACGCCTTCACTGTTAAGCAGCAAATGCGGATGGGCGCGGTCAAACAGCGGGGTTCCAAGCTGCGTTTCCAGCTCTTTAATCGCCTGCGAAATCGCGCCGCGGGTCAGACACAGCTGGTCGGCGGCCGCGCCTAAATTGCCCAGCCGCGCCACAGCGACAAAAGCTTTGAGCTGACGGAAACTGACATTCATATAGTTTTCCTATACGAGACATTAAATATATACAGATATGCTAAATGACAAAGCCACTCTAAGCTAGTGCTGAAAGTTGTTAACCGTATAGGTGAATCAATGAACATGAACATTTTTTCCAACATGACAGCACGGCTGCAGAAAGTGCCGACTGCAGCAGCAGGTTTAGCTTTGGGTCTCGCCAGCCTTGGCTGGTGTGCCGATCAGCTCTTTGCCCAGCATGGCAGCTTGCAGCAGGCCGCAGCGCTGCTGGCGTTGCCGCTACTGATGGCGGTATTGCTGAAGTTTCTGCGTGCACCACAACTGCTGCGGCAAGAGCTGGCGCATCCGGTGGCTGGCAGTCTGCTGCCGGTGATGTGTATGGCGACGCTGGTGCAAACTGCGGCCTGGCAGTCCGTCAGCCCTGCCCTGGCGACACTGGCTTGGTGGCTGGCGCTGGCCGGGCATCTGGCGCTGCTGACTGGTTTTATCCGTCAGCGCCTGGCGCAATTTGCGCTGACTGATTTAGTGCCGGCCTGGTTTATTCCGCCCATTGGTTTTGTCGTGGCCGTGCTGACAGCGCCCGTCAACGCGCCGCAGTGGCTGTTGCAGCTGCTGGCCGGCGCCGGTTTACTGGCTTATCTGCTGATGTTGCCGCTGATGTTATACCGCTTACGTCGCGGCACGCCATTGCCAGCGCCGCAACGGCCTTTGCTGGCCATTCTGGCCGCACCCGGCAGCCTGACCTTGGCTGGCTTGCTGAGTCTGCCACTCGCGGCGGCGTTGCCGGTAAGCCTGTTACTGGGTTTAAGTGTGGTAGCGCTGCTGCTGACGCTCAAAGTCTGGTCGCAACTGCCGCAGCTGCTGTGTGGCAGCTTTAATCCTGCTTTTGCTGCCTGTACTTTTCCGCTGGTGATTAGCGCCACTGCCCTGCTGAAACTGTCTGCACATCTGTCGCTGCAAACTTCGCCACTGCTGCAACAACTGGCCGCCTGGCAACTGTTGCTGGCACAACTGGAGTTTGTCGTCGCCATGGCGGTCTGTGGTTATGTGCTGGCCCGTTATCTGTGGCAATTCAGCCAGATTTGGCGAACTGCCTCTCAAGCCGCCGCTTAATGTTGCGGCTGGTCAAATTGCCATTTTGTGTCTTGCCAGTGATACATCTGCAAACTGAATAACGCCGCGATGTACCAGGCTTGTGCGTTCGCCGGCAGATCCTTTTTCAGCCACAAACGTGAGGCGTCATGACTTAACTGCAACGCCGCTTGTTGCGTAGCCCCGTTACTCAGCAGAAAGCCGGTGGCACCGCCCTGGAAAAAACTGTTGTATTTTGCCAGTTCAGGCGCTGCCAGCACCGGCGCCAGATCCAACTGCTGGCTGCCCTGATGCAGCCGGTACACCGGGGCTGCGCCGGCTTTGTCTTCGACCACCAGCTGCGACACCTGCCCGTCCTGCGTCAGGCGACAACCGAGGTAACTGAGTTCCTGCTCCGAAGTTTGCCAGTTATAGCTATTCACCTCATTACCCGTCGTCTCTTCGCCATGGCCAAACACCAAAATCTGACATTCGCTGTGCACAGTCGCAGTACCGGGCGCCTGAATATCAAAACTAAAAGTTTGCTCAGCTTTGCTGTTGTATTTATTCACGATTTCACCAGCCAGATTGACGTTGTCATGAAAAATCAGCTGAAACAACAAACCACCGCGAGCCGTGGTTTGCCATTCGGTGCCGCTGCTGACTTTCTGCATCGTTTTACCGGATAAATCCATGTTATTGAGCTGAAAAGCGCCAATTTGCTGATGCCAGGCATCGTCGGTGAAAGTCAGCACCGGGCGTTTGAGCGGCAGCAGTTGGGCTTGTTGTTCAAAACCAACCGGCAGCGGCATATCTTCTTCGGGGGTGGATTGGCAGGCAGTTAACAACAATACAGATGGGATCAGGACAGCGAATTTCAGCTTCATAACAGGCTCCGGCAGGTTAGCATCACAGAATGCTTATGATAACAGCCAGTAAACAAGTTGATATCTTTATCGCAACTGAACAATCCAACTCAGTCCAGTGTTGTGTTACTCCGTCAGCACTGCAGCCGGCGCTTGCTGATATTTAAATTGTTTCAGGATCCGCTGATAATCGCCGTTGCGCTGCAGCTCAGTTAAACCCGCATCCAGCGCATCTGCCAGTTGCTGGCTACGCGGTGAGACACGGCTGAAAGCGACATAAATATCACTGATATGGTTCAGCTGGCCTTTTTGCAAGCGGATTTGGTGCAGCGCCGGCTGTGCCAGATAATAGGCCAGCACGTCATCAAAAAAAATCGCCAGTTGCACTTTGTCGTGCTGCAATAACGAAATCAACTGCGGATGCGTCGACACTTCGACCAGCTGAAAGCGTTTTTTGTGCTGCTCAAATAAATCACCATATTCATAGCCCAAAATCACCCCAACCACAGTACCGTCCGGGATCTCGGCCACGGAGCGGTAGTTTTTCGCGACGCCATGGAAATAAAACGAAGAAGCCGCCTGAAACAGCGGCTGTTGGTGCAGCAAATAATCCCGTTCGGTATTGGTCTGGCGTGTCACATTCCAACAGGCTTCGGTTTTGCCTTGGGCTGTGTAGTGCAAAGCGCGGGCATAAGGCACAGTAATAGTTTCAATCCGGTAGCCGCTGCGGGCAAAAGCGGCGCTGACCAGTTGCGTCGATAAACCTTTGCCGTTTTCATCAGAAAATGGCGGCCAGTTGTCTTCAGCAGCAATTCGTACCGGCTGCTGTTCAGTGGCCACCTGGAGCTGTGCTGTCGCGTGCACAAAGGCTGGTGCGATAAACACCAGCCACAACAAACACTTGCACCACAGCTTTATAACCGGCATTGGTAGCCTCTGCTGAAAAATCCAGCAGCCAGCATAAAACAAAACCGGCCTCGCAGGCAAAGCTGTTCCGAAAGCAGCTTCTTTAACGCAAATGATTAATGTTTATGGCCTTTTTCGTCGTCGTGCGCATGTTCAGTCCCGTGTTCATGGTCATGTTCATGCTCAGCTTCTGCTT
>CAMLNG010000104.1 GCA_946481195.1 uncultured Chromatiaceae bacterium | reverse complement strand
ACCCAGATATGAACTGCAGAATGGTTCATTCAACGTCGCCCACGCGTCCACCAGCCCGGCCAATGCGGCGGAGATTTTGTCGGCATAGTCGGCAAATGCATAAGCAGTTTCGCGATTGCGCCAACCGCCCTGGTCTTCCAGATACTGAGGCAGATCCCAATGATATAAAGTGACAAAGGTACGGATGCCCTGCGCCTTGAGTGCCGTCAGTAAATCGCGGTAAAAAGCCACGCCAACCGGGTTCAGCTGGCCGTTTTGCTGCATGACACGAGGCCAGGCGATAGAGAGGCGGTAGGCATCAACACCCAGAGATTTAATCAGCTCAACGTCCTGCGGCCATAACCGCAAGTGATCACAGGCGATATCGCCGTGACTGCCATCGCGGATCGCACCTGGAGTTGCACAAAAAGTATCCCAGATACAAGGCAGGCGACTATCGCGGCCACCTTCAATCTGAAAAGAAGATGTTGCAACACCAAAGACAAAATCGGTGTTTAAAATGCGGGAATCCGCCGGCAGTTGTAATGTCATTGTCGTCTCTTGGCTAGTCACTTGTCAGTCCCCTGGCTGGGGTATTCCATCACGCAGTTGAACTCAAACTGCCTGACGAAGCATCTTTGTAAGCGCTTTCAAATGAATGTAACAACAGCTTTGATGCTGGTCAAGCAGACAAAGTAATCAGATTGAAATTTCGCTATTTTTAGTCAGTGAATTTAGGAAAAACCGCCTGTGTTAGCGCTTTCACAAAAGTGAGCAATATAGCAAAAAGCGCAGAACTAAGGCTTCGGCTGAAACTGCACAAATAAGTTTGCCGTCAGCCGGCCACGTACCGGATCTGCCGATAAATCAGTCGCAGGATTGACTAAAGCCGAATGCAATAAGTGCCCCGGATAAATCAACAGCCGGTTCGGTTTGTAGGACAGCTGCTGGTACAAAGTGAAATGCGGTGTTTGTGCTGAAGGAAATCCGGACGCTGCACCACCCTGCGCTGCGAGTTGCTGCTGCAACTGATTGAAATAGGCCTGTTGCCGCGCAGGAATGATCTTTTCCAGGCCCGAAGCTTCATGGCGGAAAAAGCCGGTGCCGCCATGCGGTCCATCCGCCAGATAATGCAAAATCGCCAGATGCAGCGGTTCCGCTTTGTCAAAATGTGGCAGCCGCTGCAGCGGTTGCAGCTTTTCAGCCGGAGTGGTCAGCAACGACAAATACCACTGTTGCGGCACTAACCGATAGTCCGGCGGTGGCTGCACCAACTGCAATAACAACGGATAAATGGCTTCCAATACAGCACGGGCGTAAGCCTGTGGCATTTCAGCCCGAATACCAGGGTAATACGACGCTGTGTCTTCGCGAAAGCTGGCCGCTGAGGCATCCTGACGGATCCGGGACAGATCCGTCAGCGCATCATCAATCAATAAAGCGCGCGTGCGGCTTTGGCCTAACTCCAGCCAATGCACCTGCGCTTGTGGATTAAAGGCATACACCTTACATCATCCGGCTTTTACAGTAGTGCTGGACAAAATCATAGTGCGGTGGCCAGGCCTGCACCTGCCTGGCGACATTGGTTTTGATATTGCTGAGGAACTGGGCGAGCTCCGACTGCGGCATCAAATCAACAATCGGATGATGTTGTTTTGGTGTCAGGCCCTGCCCCAGCATCACCTGGATCCAGGAGCTTTCGCCGAACAGTTCCTGAGCAAATTTATACACCTTGCCAGCCTCACCAAACATCTCGATACGGTGCGCTAACGATGGCGGGATTTCCATCGCCGCGCAATGCCGCCAGAAGGCACTGTCGCTACGCTCCGTCACTTTGTAGTGCAGAATAATAAAATCGCGGATGTTCTCCATTTCGATTTTGGTCTGCTGGTTAAATTCATCGACATCGGCCTGAATCACTTCGCCAGCCGGCATCATCTGTAACAGCCGGATAATACTGCGCTGAATCAGGTGGATACTGGTCGATTCCAGCGGCTCCAAAAACCCGCTTGATAAACCAATGGCAATACAGTTTTTATTCCAGTGTTTGCGCCGGGTGCCGGTACGGAATTTAATCAACCGCGGCTCGGTCAGCATCTCGCCCTGCACATTGGCTTTGAGCAACTCTTTAGCATCCATATCGGACAGATATTTACTGCAATAGACCAAGCCGTTACCGACCCGGCTTTGCAGCGGAATACGCCATTGCCAGCCGGCCGGATGCGAAATAGACCGGGTGTAAGGCACCGGAGTGCCATTTGACACCGTTTGCACCGCGACGGCACTGTCACACGGCAGCCAGTGCGTCCAGTCGTCATAGCCGGTCATTAACGTCTGTTCAATCAACAGGCCACGAAAGCCGGTACAGTCGATAAACAAATCGCCTTCCAGCAGTTGGCCGGATTCCAGCAACAGCGCTTTGATAAAACCATTGTGCGGATGTTGCTGCTCATACACATGTTGTTGTACCTCAGCGATTTTGCCTTCGATGCGTTTGACGCCATGGGTTTCAGCGATGCCCCGCAGGAATTTGGCGTACAGGCTGGCGTCAAAATGATAAGCATGATTCTGATCCTGCCCTGCGAGCGCCGCAAAACGGCCTTCACGCGCGGCCAGATGCTCAGCGCAATAATCGCCAATCTCGGAGGCTAACCCCATTTCACGGCCTTTAAGCCAAAAATGCTGAAAACCACAGGCCCAGCAGTCTTTACCCAAAAAACCAAAGGAGTGCAGATAGTCTTTGCCGACATCGCGCCAGTTTTCAAACATGATGCCGAGTTTAAAAGTGGCATTGGTTGCAGCCATCATGTCGGCTTCGTTGATATTGAGCAGGCGATGGTACAGATGCAAAGTCGGAATAGTCGCTTCGCCGACGCCGACAGTCCCGATCTCGTCGGACTCAATCAGCGTCACATCCAGCTGTTTGCCCAGCAGTTTGCCAAGCGCTGCAGCGGTCATCCAGCCTGCAGTGCCGCCACCGGCGATCACCACCCGTTGTTTTTTCATCATCTGCATTAGTCCAATCCTGTTGTTTTTATCGTTGTAATTTCTGAATAATCAAGCTGCGCAGTGCCCGCGCCGTGGTTTCATCCAGTGGCTGACGCAACAAGCCCTGCGCCGCCTCCGGCAGTTCTGCACCGCCACCGGGTTCGTCAGCGAAAATGTAGTAATCGAATAACGCCTGCCAGGCTTTACGCTGCGCTTTGGGTAAATGCCGGATGCTGAGCATGGCGTTTAATAAGGCGTTATTCGGCCGGCCCAAATAAGCCGGTGTGTCACGCCACCAGTGCGTCAGCAGCAAATTTAACTCGTCCAGCGCTTCGACGTGATGCCACCACATCGACGGCATAAAAAGCACATCACCGGGTGCTAAGGTCACCTGAAAGCCGGCGGCTAACGCCTTAGCAAAACGTGGAAAACGGTTAAAATCCGGTGCGGCAAAATCGACCAGGCTGACATCCTGACCACCCGGCGCAAACTCCATCGGGCCCGGATATAAATTAGCGACCTGTTCTGGCGCAAATAAAGTAAAGCGGCGATGCCCCACCAGATTACAGGCCAGGTTATGCGGAAAATCATAATGCGCCGCGATGCGGCTTTTGCTGCCGAGCCAGATACTGACCAGCGCCTGCGCAGCGCCGGGTAACAGATTAAGTGGCAACTGATGCTGTTCGCGGATGCCGGGGAAATACTGCCCGACTTCAGTCGACCCCATGTATATCGAAGCGCCACTGGCGCTCAGCGCCGGGTCCAACAGCCGCATGCATAAATCAGCAAAAGCCAGTGGGCCGCCCTGATAGTTAAACCCGGAAAAATCACTGTTGTAGAAGACCCGGCCCTGAGTTTCAGGTGGCAGATAACAGGCACTCACCGGTAAACCAGCGCTGTAACTTTGCAATAACTCCAGCGCGGCCGCCGGGCTTTGTAAACCGGCCAGTGTCAGCGGCCAGTCGCGGCATAACCCACGCAGCACCAGTGGCGCTTCGGCATTGGCTAATATCGCCGTGAGCAGAGCCGCGTCCGGCATTGTTGTCATTGTGAGTTCAGCAACCGGCTGCATGTTTTATCATCCCAGCTGTTGGTTTTTCAGCGTGACCAGCTGCCGGATCTGCGCTTGGGACGCAATCATCAGATAAATCGCCTGCAGATAACCCTGCTGATGCAGCTGCGCCAGTGCAACGCCATCGAGATTTGCCAGCTGCTCTTCAGCAATAGTCAGAAAACCAACCAGCTGATGGCTGCTGCCGTCTTTTAACGTGACATTGACCGTTACCGGCTCCAGCAGCTGATATTGCTCCAGCAAATCAACAAAGTTTTTGGCGTCCTGCATACCCAGATGCAGTGTTTCTAACAAACCGGCCATGTCCTGTAAAAATGGCGTTTGCCCGCCATAAGGCAGGAATAACGGCTCGCCCTCAACCTGACTGACCCGCGGATGGTCCAATGCGATATGCAGTACGCGTTGTTCGCGCACCATGCCATCTTCGCGCACTTGCTGGCGGCCGATTAAAAATGGCTGACGGCGCACCGACAGTGGCAAATACTGCTCCTGCCAGCCGTCTTGCAAAAACAGATTCTCGCCATGGCGAAAACCAAACAGCGCGACCGGGTAGATTTGCGGAGTTTGCTGTTGGCTTTGGCTGTCTTTAAAGAAAAACAACGGATAACAGGCGGCACAACTGCGAAACTCCAGCGGGAAAGTCGTCGCAAACCACTGGTTGTCGCCATACTCAGCACCACGCGCCGTGATCACCCGCAGGTCTGCATGGTCGGCGGCATTTAATAAAACGGTATTCGTCATCTGGCAATCCTTCTTATTCTTGCTCTAATTTTGGTGTTTCAGTGCCAGCTGTTGCAGCAATTGCCGGTTATCCGGCAGCAGTTGCTGCAGCCTGGTTAAATCCTGATAATTCTGCGCAAACAACGCGCGGGCACGCGCCTGTTGCGACGGTTTGGCCGGCAAGGTCCGTGTCAGCGCACCCATGCCATACAACACATATTGATAGCTGGCGGCGGGAAACAGCAAATCCTGATAAGCAAAATCGAGTGGTTGCGGCACTTGCTGCTGCCATAACTGCAGCTGGTCCTGCAAAGTCTGTGGAATAGATGCGCTGTCGCGATGCGCCTGCCAATACGGCGTGTCGCGTTTGGACAACACATAATGCAGCTTGAGGAATTCAATGATTTGTTGCCAGTGGCGCAGAAAAGTCCGGTTCATTTTGTCTGCCGCCAGGCCATACAGCGCCGGGTCCAGCGGTAAAGCTGCGGCCAGGGTTTTGGCGCTCCATTCCACCAACGCCAGCGCAGAGGCTTCCAGCGGTTCAATAAAACCAGCCGCCATGCCTACAGCCACACAGTTGTGCTGCCAGCAGCCCTGGCGATAACCCGGCTGAAATTGCAGCTGGCGCGGCTCTGCTGCTGCCGCCAGTTCTGCGCCTGCAGTTTTATGCAGATAATTACGCAGACAGGCCTCGGCTTCAGCTTCGGAGCAATAGTCGCTGGCGTAAACAAAACCCACGCCACGGCGGGTCGGCAGACCGATATCCCAGACCCAGCCACTGTCTTGTGCGGTTGAAATGGTATTGCTGGCAATGGGCGTATCCGCCCCCGGATACGGCACCTGCACCGCCAAAGCGCGGTCGTTAAACAGGATATGTTTGACGCTGGTGAGCGGCGTGTTCAGCGCCTTTCCGAGCAACAAGGATTGCATACCAGTACAATCGACATATAAATCAGCCTGATAGGCACAACTCTCTGAACTGCCAGCCGGCGTCGCCAGCAATTTATCGATGGCGCCGTCAGCGCGCAGCACCACTTGTTTTAGGTGCGCCGGCACATAAGAGACACCGAGTTTGTCCTGGCAATGCCGTTGCAGCAACGCAGTAAATTTACCGGCGTTTAAGTGATAACCATAATTCAGTACCGGCTGATAATCCTGCGCCTGCGGCAGCCTTGGCGCGAAACCGGCACAACTTAGCTGGTACTGTGTGGTGACGGCATCAGCAAAAGCGATATCGCCGGCAAAAGGCAACCAGCAAGCCGCCAGATTAAACTCGGGCCAACCGGCTGGCAGCGTAAATGGATGGAGGTAACTGCTGCCCGGTTCTGTCCAGTCGACAAACAATGAGCCTTGTTTGGCACTGACATCGCAGCAGCGGAAGAATTCAGTTTCAGACAGACCAATCAGCTTTAACGTCTGGCGCATCGAAGGCCAGGTGCCCTCGCCCACACCAATAGTCGGTACGTCTGGCGATTCCAGTACAGTGACCTGGATACGCGGCTGTGCCGCCAGCACGCCTTCATCAAGATTGTGCGTGGCACTCAGCACCGCAGCCGTCAGCCAGCCGGCAGCACCACCACCAACAATCAGTACTTCAGTTTTTGCAGGAGGACAACTTGGCATCGGCCTGACCTTTTACAACTAAACATGAGTAGAACATGGCAGATCCCGCAGAATACAGCCGAAAAAAAAGCGCTCTGCAGCATGCAACAAAGTACAGTTGCAAACAAGGGAGCGCTTACAATTCAGCAGGACACTTCCTGTGCACCTGCTGTCTCACTTCATCGTTACCACTTCGCTTAGAAGCTGTAACGGGCACCGATACTGTAACGGGCACCGGCTTCAGTCAGGTTCAGCACCTGCTCTTTGGCCCGGCCATGTACACGGATGTACTCGTCAGTGATGTTCAGCGCTTCCAGATATACAGTTAAGCCTTTGACTTGCGGCAGGTCATAGCTGACCGACGCGTCAATTTGTGAATAGGCTTCAGTGTATTTCGGGTTAGCACCAGTATCCTGACCGCGGGAGTTCAGGAACTCATCACGCCAGTTATAAGCAATACGTGCCTGCAGACCATCTTTTTCATAGAACAGGATGGCGTTGGCTGTGTCACTTAAGCCCACCAACGCCGGCTGGTCTTTCAGGATAAAGTTGTCATATTCGACGCCTGAATCAACCATGGTGTAGTTCAGGATAGTGCCAAAACCGCTCTCGCCAAAGGCGTGCTGGATAGCAAACTCCCAACCGTCGATAGTCTCTTCTTCAGCACCATTCGATGGCGTGTCGATTTTGAAGATCATCGTATTGTCTTCACCGGTTTTACCGCTGATGACTTTACCCGGCACGTTCACACTCGGGTCGTTCGGGTAATTGGCGAAGATCCAGTTGCGGATCGCCGCGGCATCAGCACCCACCGCCGCTAAAGCTTCACGATACTTCTTGCCATCAGCCGGGTTCGCCAGGTTGTAAATGGTCGAATCCACTTTCAGGTTCGTGATGAAGTTCGTCACGTTTTTGCGGAAATAACCGGCAGATAAGTAACTTGCTTCGGCATAGTACCATTCGGCCGAGAAGTCATAGTTTTGCGATTCCAGCGGTAACAGGCTTGGGTTACCTGATGAGCCGCTGCCGCCTGAACGGTTCGCCAGCGTGCCGACCACAGTACCACCCTGGATAGACACATAATCCGGCCGGCCGATGGTTTCACTGTAGGCTGCCCGTAACATCACATCTTCAACGATTTCGATGTTGAAGTTGATGCTTGGTAACAGGTAATCGTAATCACCCTGTTGCGTCTGGAATTCGCGTTTACCGCTGGCATGCAGCGCAATTTCAGTATCGGCGATCCAGTCGGCGCGATCGTATGCTGCAACGGCAGAAGTGGACGTTACGTCAGTCTGTTCATAACGTAAGCCGACGTGCAAATCATACGGCTTGCCTTTCCAGTCGTTGCGATAGTTGTACTGCACATAAGCCGATTGTGATTCTTCTTCGGTATAGCGGTCAACATCACTGGCGTAGTCAGTCGATGGGCAGAAATCAGTGCCACAATCGCCTTTGCCTTTATAACCAGCCGGTGTATACAGTTTTTCCGCTTGTGCCCGCACCCGTTCAAAATCCCACATGAAGATTTTGTTCAGTACATCAAAGCTCTTGCCGGAAAACGCCGAGAAATTGCCGCCATTGGCCGTGAATTTGTCGTGAATAGTTTCAGCAGGGAACCAGCTTGGGTCTAAATCACCGGCTTTACCCACACCACCCCAGTCATTACGCTGCACATTGACCGATTGCGAATGGTTGTCGACAGTGGTCAACGCGATGCCGAAATCGATACTGGATTCGTCATTCAGGGCGTAATCACCATCTAACTGCACCTGATCAATTTCAGATTTATTACGCGCGCTACCAAACACTGAACCTGTCACACGCATATCTTGCGGCGTTACTGCGTTACCGCCACCGACGGCCAGCACAGGTAAATCGCCGCTGAAATCAGTGGCGGCATAAGTGCGGACAAAACCGGCCGTACTTAAACTGCTGTTAGAGCCATTCGGGCTGTTTGGTTTGTTTTCAGCTTCAGATTTGTGTGCATCAAAGGTCAGGCTCAGCTTGTCGTTAACTTCCCATTCCAGGTTAAAGCCTAACGAACCGCTTTCGTTGCGCACGCCATAGTCACCGGCACCCATTGATAAGTCTTGTTTTGCATCGTAGGTTTCGGAATAAACCAGTGGTGATGACACCGGGCCATCTGTCCAGACGCTGGAAGAAGGCGCGAAGGTAAACCAGGCCGACACATCGTTATATTGGGTGTCGATATCGTTACGCATGTAGGTGTAATCCAGCGTCGCTTTGATGTCATCGCGTGGGCTGTATTGCAGCACTAACTGGCCATTGGTGCGTTTACGTTGTTGTTCTTCAAATTTATAAATCGTGGTTTGTGGCACTGAGTAGACTTCATCAGCACTTGGACGGTTGACCTGATTGGTCTGTGGTACTCCGCCCCATTCGGCAGTGCCGGCGCCCCAGTTATCATCCACTTTACCTAAGAAGCTACGCCAGCCGGTGCCGACGTTGGCTTGCTGGTTTCCACTTTCACGTTCCTGGTAAGAACCGGACAGCAAAATACCGAATTTATTGTCATTAAAGGTATTGGAATACAGTGCAGACACTTCTGGTGTGGCACTGCCTTTATCAGTAGAACGGTCATCTACGGCAGCAACACTGGCCGTTGCCTTCTGGCCTGGTGAATCCAGTGGACGCAGGGTCTGCACGTCGATAGTAGAACCGATACCACCGGTCGGATTCGACGCCAGCGCAGTTTTGTGCACTTCAACACCGCTGATGGAATCAGAAGAAATATTAGCGAAATCAAAAGAACGTGAGCCGGTAGTCACCGGCATCTGGCGGCCGTTTAACGTCACCAGGTTAAAATCAGGACCAAAACCCCGCACTGTGACTTTACTGCCTTCACCATTGACGCGGTCAATTGACACGCCGGTGATGCGCTGCAGCGACTCAGCCAGGTTGGTATCCGGGAACTTACCGATATCCTCGGCTGAAATCGCATCGAGAATACCTTCAGATTCGCGTTTGGTGTCCATCGATTTGATCAGACTGCCGCGAATACCGGTGACGGTGATCACCTCAATTTTGTCTTCTTTTGCTGCAGCTGCGTCGTCCGCCGCGGCATAACCTGGCATCGCAACGCCAAGCACCAGCGCAATGCTGGTCGCAAGTCTGCTTTTGTGAAATGTAGTTGGATTCATTTGGTTTCCCTGTCGACTTTTTTTATCTGGCTTCGTTTGCCTGCCTGAAAGCAGGCATTGCGCCTTTTTCTTTGGTGTTAATACTGCCCTGACACACTTCTGAAAGCGCTTTCAGGACATTAGTTGATTTTTTATAACCCGTCAATACAAAAAACGTAATGCATGATATCCACATGTTTTATAAAGACTTATAATCCAGTAACCGGTTACATATTCAGCACTACCTGTTGAAGTTATGCCCACTTCATAGCCAGCCGTGACGGAAAAAGCACTTTGACAGCGCCGCATTTGATGCTATATCTGTAAGCGCTTTCAAATCATCAAAA
>CAMLNG010000103.1 GCA_946481195.1 uncultured Chromatiaceae bacterium | reverse complement strand
ATCGTCAGCCAGATATGACGCCAGCGTGGCAAACTGCGGTTGCTTCACAAGCTCAGGCAACAACCGCATTAACCGCCAGTGCAGCTGGTCTTTGTCAAAAGAACAATGTTGTGGGATCTGCAGGTCGGGCAATAACCAGCGGTACAATTGCCAGACAAAGCGATGTGGCATGGTCAGCGATAATCCCGCCGCGATACCGAGGCCACCACTGCCGTCGGCTTTAGCGTCGGCCGCCAGAGCCAGTTTCAGCCACTGTGCAATACCGTTGCTTTGCACCAGGATAGTTTCAGCTTCAAACACATCCAGCGGGTACGCCGCCATCCAGGCAGTACAGAGGGCCCGCAGCTGCTCCGGTAAATTGGCATGGACCACCATAAAGCCCGGGGTCAACGGCGTGGGATTCGATAACAACACAACAACATCCTTGCAATGGGATCAGTAGCTGACCACCTGGTTACGTCCGCGATTTTTCGCCTGATACAAAGCACTGTCCGCTCTGGTGATGACTTCGCGCACCTGCTCATGCCGGCCAGCCTGGGTCAGGCCGATACTGATACTGATCCGAAGATCTGGGTATGAATGAAAACGCAGAAGTTCTACGGCCTGCCGCAACTGTTCCGCGATAACCGTGGCCTGTAGCTCTTTGGTATCAGGCAATACCAGCAAAAACTCCTCGCCGCCACTGCGGCCAATCCGGTCCTGTGCTCTCAACACACTCAGCATGGCCTGCGCCACACCACGCAGCACTTCGTCGCCGGCATCGTGGCCATATAAATCGTTGCATTGCTTAAAATGATCAATATCCGCAATCATCAGGCTCCAGGCCTGCTGGTTGTGGCTGGCTTGCTCCATCACCCGGTTGCACTGCGCCAGAATAGCCCGGCGATTGCCAACCTGCGTCAGCTCGTCAGTCATCGCCAGTTTGTGCAGCCGTTTGTTGCGCTGGATTTGCGAAATGGCATAAAACAGTGCGATTAGCGCCAGCACAACAAACAGACCAATAGCAATATATTGCCAGCGCTGCGCTGCTTCTAACATCGCTACCTGCTGGCCGCTTAGGCGGTTTTCCGCCTGTAGCTGCGAGTTTTTCTGCGACTGCAGCTCGCTGTCGAACTGGAACTTTAACAAGGCTTCCCGTTGTTGTTTGGCCTGAGAATTCAGTTGCTCCTGCAACGCAACGGCCTCTGTCAGTAACTGATAGGCGCGTTCGAAACGCCCGGCCTTGGCTTCCGCCCGCGACCAGGACTGACGCAACATCAGCAGATAGCGAGGATTCTTTTGCTGCGCAAGCATAGACTCTGCGGCGGCAAATTTTAATGATGCCTGCTCAGGTTGAGCTGTTTCAGCTAAAGCTTCGGCCTGATATAGCTGATATAACGTATTGTTATAGGGCTGAAAATCCCGATCTTTAGTTTGGATCCGGCGGATTTGTTGTTCTATTTCCGCAATCATTTCCAGCGATTGGGTAAATTTCTGTTCCAGATTACTGACCCACAACAGCTCGATGGCAGCAGCAATGGCGTAGCGTTCGTCATTGATGTCCTGGTAAATTTTCCGCACTTGCTGCAGAACTGCTCTGGCTTGTGGCGTTTTACCCATTTCGGCGAAGATAAAGGCTTTTTGCGTCAGGACAAATGCCTGCCTGTAGCTGTCATTTGGTGCAATGTACTCGCGCTCACTGGTCTCCAGGTATTCGAGCGCTTTTTCATATTCCGTCATGCGCCGAAAAGACGTAGCGATATTTTCCAGCGATAAGCCAATACCCTGACGATTCGCCGATTTCTGAAATAACTCATACGCCTTAAACAAGCGGATTAACGATTCTGCATGCTCTCCGCGGGTTGAATGGAGGTCTGCCTGAGCCGATAGGACATTAGCCTGTGCCAGCGCATCTTCACTGCTGTTTGCCAGCGCCAGCGCCTGGGATAAATCGACTTCCTGCCGGGCAATATCGCCGGTGATGGCGAGAAAGGAGGCACGGCATAAATAAAAATAACTGAGTGTCAGGTGGTCAGACGCATAAGCAGGGTCGGAGATAAAGCGTTCTGCATAAGCAATACCGGCTTTGGGATCTTCGGCAAACTCAATAGCACAGGCTTCTCGCTGATAACGGCGCAGGCGCGGCTCGTCATTCGGCGGCAATTGTTGCTTTAACTGGCTGAGAAAAGCGTTGGCAGCTTTGGCATCATAAAACACCTGCTCGCCTTGCTCCAGCTGGCGCACCAGCTCGTCAAATGCAGCTGCGTCTGCAGCTACAGCCGAACCGCAGCTACCAAGCCACAACACACCACCAAGCAGAGTCCGCGCAATTTGCCGCATCAAACCTCCGTACCAGCTTAGTGCTGGTGATAACCATCCGGATTTTGTTGTTGCCAGCGCCAGGCATCCCGCACCATGTCAGCCAGCGAGTGTTCGGCGCGCCAATCCAGCAAACGGGCGGCTTTGGCGGGCTCAGCGTAGCAAACGGCCACATCGCCGGGTCTGCGTGCAACCAACTGGTAAGGTACGGCCACCTGATTTTCCCGGGCAAAAGCCTCAACCATCTGTAACACACTATAGCCCTGACCAGTACCTAAATTCACTGCTTCGATGCCAGTATGTTGTTGCAGGTACTTCAGCGCTTGCAGATGGCCACGGGCCAAATCCATCACATGAATGTAATCACGTACCCCGGTGCCATCGGCCGTCGGATAATCACTGCCAAATACTGATAATTGTGCACGTTTGCCAACGGCGACCTGCGAAATAAACGGCATCAGATTGTTCGGAATACCATTTGGATCTTCACCGATCAGGCCGCTCGGGTGCGCGCCTACCGGATTAAAATAACGCAGCAAAGTGATGCGCCACTCTGCATCAGCGGCCGCCAGGTCCTGCAGAATGTATTCAATCATCAGCTTACTTTGACCATAAGGATTGGTCGCAGAGCGTGCCGAGTTTTCCGTGATCGGCACTTCGGCCGCAGCGCCGTACACGGTCGCCGACGAACTGAATACCAGCTGCTTGACGCCGGCGTCGGCCATGACGCGACACAAAGTTACAGTGCCGGCCACATTATAGTCATAGTATTTCAGCGGTAATTGGGTGGATTCACCAACAGCTTTTAAACCGGCAAAATGGACGACTGCCGTGATCGGATAGTCAGCGAAAACCCGGCGTAGCGCAGCTTCATCACGGATATCAGCTTCAATCAGCGGCACGGCTTTGCCGGTGATCTGGGCAACGCGGCGCAGTGATTCTGCCGAAGAGTTACACAAATTATCCAGCGCAATGACATCAAAACCAGCCTGTTGTAACACAATAGCGGTGTGGCTACCGATATAACCGGCGCCTCCAGTTAATAAAATCAAAGACATATCACATCCTTATGGCAACACTTTCTTAAATGGTTTAACGGTGCTGCGGGCATAGACGCCATTGAGGATAAATGGGTCCTGCGCTGCCCACTGTTGTGCTTCAGCTAATGACGCAAACTCTGCCACGACCAGCGAGCCGCTGAAGCCGGCTTCCCCCGGATCGTTACTGTCTATGGCCGGCGTCGGGCCTGCCAGCAACAACCGGCCGGCATCAGCGAGTAGTTGTAAGCGCGCCAGATGCGCAGGTCGGTGTTGCAGTCGTAACGTCAGGCTATTGGCAATATCTTCAGAATAAATCATGTAATACATGTCAGGCTCACTTGCTGCAGAGAAGGCGGGAATGGTTGCGAAGATAACAGATAGCATGTTGATTTTACAACGCTGGTTCCGCCAAAAGCCGGTGAGACTGCCGACGATCAAGGTCCGGCATTTTACCTGACTGAAGCGGGGAGCACGGGATGAAAAAAACGCCCGTCAGGGCGTCTTTATCACAGCATGGTGTAGTTGGCTATTATTCAGGCGGCATGCCCCAGCGTCTGTTTACGCTGATTATAAAAATCGACCATTTGCTGCATCTGCTCTGCGTCATAAGGCACCAGACTGCCAAGCACCAGCCGCTTTTCACCAACCCCTATCACTTCATCACCATCACAGAGTTCAAAGCGCAGCACCACCTGAGCACGTTTGCCCTCTTGTGTTAAAGTGGATTCGACCAGATGCAGACTCGGACACTGCTGACTGAAACGACTGAAATGCAGCGCCATGCTCTGGTAAATCACCAGCGGACGCTGCGGGTTGATCATCACATCATGTTGCTGCATCAGCGGCTGCAAAATATGCGGAAAATTCTGGCCGGAAAAGCGGACATAATCACGCACTAACTGTTCGATAAACTGGCATTGCTGCTGCCGTTCGCCAGACTGGGTCAGCGACAGATAAACTTTGCCGTTCTGGTCCTGAATTTGCACTTCGTCGCCCTGCTCAACACAGTGCAACAATACATCTGCACCTACCATCCCTTCAAAGCGGCAACTGAGCTCGGCAGACAGACCGTAACGGCTCAGCAAATATGCAAACAGTAAATCACCCGGCACACAAAACCTTTTACTGTCGGCATCGTGGATAGGATTAAAATCTTCAGCCACGATTTTCGCAAACTGACTGGCCTGCTCGGCACTGAACACGAATTGTTCGCCCTGGCGGCTGACAAAAGCATCAAGAAACATCTGGAACCCATAAACACAGCAAATAGCCCTGCAGTCTAACTGAATGCACCGGTTTGGATGGTATAACCAGTGCGATCTCGATACTTCGAACAGCACACAAAAAAATACTGTATATCCACACAGTAAACGCTTGCTTTTTACACGGAAGCTGATTACTGTATGAACATACACTGTATGCATCACCAGTACCCGAGGTTTTTATGCGCCAATTTGCTTTGACATCATCAGTCGCCCGCTCCCCGCAACCGCAGCTGAAATCAGCGCAAACGGGCTATTATCGTGAAGTCAGTGAGGCGCACCTTGCGGCCGTCTGTCAAACCCTGGCAGCATTGACTTCTGTCAGTGAGCAGCAACAAGGCTGGGTACTGGTACTGGCGCCTCAACTGCATCTGAACAAACAAGTGCTGGAGCAATGTCAGATAGACTGCCAGCGTCTGTTACTTATCAATCAAAAACAAGTACACCGTTATGACAATCTGATGCGGGATGCTCTGACCTGCTCTACCTGTAGCGCTGTCGTCAGCTTTTTACCGGCTGATTGTGCGGAACTGGCCGATTATCAGTATCTGGCCAACAAATATCAGACTAAGCTGATTAATCACTGTAGCGCCGGGGCGACCACTCACTAAGCCAGCACCGGGTGCTGGTAATGCTGACACAGGCCCTCCCTAAACAGGGGGCCCAGCACAGGATGTTCGGGCAGGTGTAACGTCTACACAGGGAGTCCACAAATTACGCCTTCCGACACACGTTCGTAGTTGAGAAACAAGTCACTGTACCTTTGCCGGGCTCTATTCGGTACAATCACCTTTTCGCTGATGAGCCGGATAATTTGATGAATTGTTACTGTGGACAGCCAAAGCGCTATCAGGATTGTTGTCAGCCCTGTCACACCGGACTAGGTCCGGCACTGACTGCAGAGCAATTAATGCGGTCCAGATTCAGTGCTTATGTGCTGCAACTGGTTCCCTACATCGCAGACACCTATTACCCGGCTGTACAATCGACAGAGGCCATAGCTGAGATTGCCGCATTTGCGGGTAGTGCACGCTTTCTTGCACTCCAGGTGCTGGCATCTGGCGACACGCCGGTCATTGAACCAGACCAATTTCCAGTTTTACCATCAGCTTTTGGCGTGTCCGAAGCGTCTAAAACTCTTAGTTATGTGCATTTTAAGGTCTGGTTCTTAGTTGCGGATAAATTGCATCTGCTGGAAGAACATTCGCGCTTTGTCCGCATAGACGGACAATGGCGTTATGTCGACGGCGTGTTATTGCCCCACGCGGTAGTGAAAATCGGCCGTAACGATGGCTGTCCCTGTGGCAGTGGTAAAAAATTTAAAGCCTGCCATTCACATTGGTTAAACCAGCAGCCGGTGGTTTTCCCGCCAGCGGGGTGAACCGCCCCAAGCAACGGAGTCGCTGTGACAAAGTGGCTCCCGCAGCAAAACTTATGGCCGCAGTTCAGGCTGCTGCCGGCTCGTGCAATTGTTCGAGCACATCATAAAGTAGAGTGGCATCCGTGGCCTGCAGCGGTGCTGCCTGTTTGGCCAGGTGGCGCTGACAGTGCAGAGATAGATTGTCGGATAAATCTGCAGAGAGTTTTTTTGCATCGTGCCGCACCACCGTCGGCGGCGGTTGGAGTAATAAACCGAGCCGCATTGCGGCAAAACCGCCTTGCGTCATCAATTTCGTATGCTGTTGTAATGTCGGTAAGTCGTCAGGTTGCAAGCCGTAATCGCGCTGTGGCACGAGTTGCAGTTGCTGGCGAAGGTCGACGGATTGTGGTGTTGCCTGCTGGTCCGCCAGACAAAATCCGGCTTGTTCTTCAATCGCCGGAGATAAAAATGCTAACCATAAACGGAAATCCGCCTGCAGCTGCTGCTGCACAGACTGGTTCAGTTCATTACCAAGTTGCCATTCATTAATAAGCATGGGAGTCGTCTGGTCCAGACACAGAATTGCTGAGATTATCGGCAGTCAGTCAGCAAACTTGAGATATTTGCTTTACAACATCACTTTTTTTGATAATATGCCCGCCACGTGGAGGGGTTCCCGAGTGGCCAAAGGGATCAGACTGTAAATCTGCCGGCACTGCCTTCGAAGGTTCGAATCCTTCCCCCTCCACCATCTTCGCTTTATCTCCGATGCCATTCAGGCAACAGCACAGCAAAAATCCAACTCAGTGTCTTTTGAACTGCAACCAACCGGTCCGCTGTAGCCATTTTGTCACGCATTTCAGCCTGCTTTTTGAGTAAACAATAACATCGACCGGGTCTGCCCTCTGCAATTGAGGGATAACACTGGAACCCGGCAGAGACCAGTTTATCCAGCCTCTGCCTGCTCAGCTGGGTCACGCCTGACGTAATAACGGCAATAGTTCAGTTAATAACGCACTGGCGCCAATCCGCATTCCCGTCGGATTAGCCAGCTGACCAGTGATCTCTTCATACAGTTGCATCAATTCCAAGGCCTGCGCCACAGTTCTGACCCCACCAGACGCTTTAAAACCTACCGGCCTGCCAGCACCGGCGATAGCCGTCAGCATGATCCGGGCGGCTTCCAACGTCACACCCACCGGCACTTTACCCGTTGAGGTTTTAACAAAGTCAGCACCACCTTCAATCGCCAGTTCAGTGGCCTTGCAAATTTGTTGCGCCGTTACTAACTCACCGGATTCGATAATAATTTTTAACGGCGTAGTGCCACAGGCTTGCCGGACGTCATACATAAAATGCTTCACCCGACCATAATCGCCGGTTAGCAATGCTTTGTAAGGCAACACTGCGTCAATTTCGCGGGCACCCGCAGCCAGCGCAGTTTCAATTTCCTGCACTACAACATCCAGGGCCAAGTCACCAGTCGGGAAATTCACTACAGTTGCGACCGGAACCTGCATCTGGTTTTTGTCCAGATGTTGCAGAGTTTGCTGAATAAATTGCGGGTAGACACAAAATGCAGCAGGCACGGCATCCGGACGGGCCGTTTGCTGTAACCACTGCGCCATATCATCAGTAGTGTCCTGCTCGGTCAGCCGGGTTAAATCAAGTAAACGCAGTAATTGTTGTAATCGCAGGGGACTGGTCATGTTGGTAGTTCCTGTTGCTGGTGCGCTTAAGCACTCTTAGGTGTTCTGTATCCTGTCTGATGCAGGCTCTGATGCCGGCGGATTAAAACAGAAAGTACTGCCGTTGCAAAGGGGCATGCAACAGCAGAAATTGAGCCATATCAATTCAATCTAATGACAGCGTCATTTGCTGTTGATGCTGTTTCAGATAACGTTTCGCATCTTGCCAACGCGGATAATACTCCGCGACCAGTGCCCAGAATGCCGGCGAATGATTCATCTGTTGCAAATGCGCCAATTCATGCACGATGACATAATCACTGACCCAGTCCGGCGCCAGTAACAAACGCCAGTTCAGGCAAATGGTACCGTCACTGTGACAACTGCCCCACTTTGTTTGCCAGCCTTTAATCAACAGTTGCCGCCAGGACAATCCCATCATCTTGCTCCAGTGCGCCAGGCGCAAAGCAAAATAATGTTGCGCTTCCTGTTGATACCAGCCTTCCAGCAAACCCAGCACATGCTTTTGCCGGTTTTCTGCTTTAATACGTCTTGAAAGTTGTACCCATAGCGTTTGCCCTTCCATCGTCACTGCTGAAACTGCATCCTCCACCACTCTTAATCGGAGTGCCTGCTCCCGCAGCATCAGTTGTTCGCCGCTGACGGAATAACCTTGTTGTGGCCTTTGTTGTTGCTGCTGCAGGTGCTGCTCAATCCATACTGATTTTTTGCTGATAAAGGCGTCGATCTGCGATTTTTCCAGATACAAAGGCGCCAGCACGGTCAGGCCATTTTGCCCAACCTGCAATGCCAGCGTGCGCCTGCGGCTGGACCGTTTTAACTGATAAGGAATATTGCTGAACTGACAGACTTCGTTCACTGCCTGCTCCGTTGACTGAAAAAAGCCGCCGCAGCATACCCAAGGCTGACCGGAGGCTGCAAGTCCGCTTTAGACAGTCGCTGCTGGTCGATGCTATGATGGCCATCTTCTGCAATTGCGGCATTTTCAAGGAAACGGCTTTAGCTATGAAAATCATTTCATTTAATATCAATGGCCTGCGTGCAAGACCTCACCAATTGCAAGCGCTGGTCGAGCAGCACCAGCCGGATTTTATCGGCTTGCAGGAAATTAAAGTCCACGACGATGAGTTTCCACATGACGAAGTTCAGCCGCTGGGTTATCACACTTATCATTTTGGTCAGAAAGGCCACTATGGCGTGGCGATTTTAAGTAAAACCCCGGCGGACCAGATGTTATATGGTTTTCCAGGCGACACTGAAGATGCGCAGCGCCGCATGTTAATTGGTCAGTGGACATTGTCAAACGGCAAAAAATTCACATTGTTAAACGGCTATTTTCCACAAGGCGAAAGCCGGGACCATCCGGTCAAATTCCCGGCGAAACAACGTTTTTATGCCGACTTGCTGAACTATCTGCAACAGCATCACACCCCTGATGACTATCTCGCCGTAATTGGTGATATCAATATCTCTCCAATCGATCTGGACATCGGCATTGGCGAGCCAAACCGCAAACGCTGGTTAAAAGATGGTAAATGTTCATTTTTACCGGAAGAACGCGACATGCTGCAAACCATCAAAGACTGGGGGCTGATTGACACCTTCCGTCAGCTGTATCCGGAGCGCACTGAACGCTACAGCTGG
Organism: uncultured Chromatiaceae bacterium; assembly: GCA_946481195.1. The sequence continues at coordinate 628 of CAMLNG010000103.1, read as the reverse complement.
TTTGATTACCGCTCCAAAGGCTTTGATGACAACCGCGGTCTGCGCATTGATGTGGTGATGGCCACAGCGCCACTGGCTGCATTGTGTGCAGCCAGTGATATCGATTATGAGATCCGCGCGATGGAGCGGCCGTCTGATCACGCACCGGTCTGGTCGGAATTTACGCTGGCCTGAATCGATGTGGTGGTTTTGCGCGCTGTTAATGGCAGTGTATTACCTGGTGCTGGACCGCAAAGTCTGGCACCTGTTGCGTCAGCCGTTACTACAGGCATTGTTTGTCGGCACTTTGCTGGCGCTTTGTGTCCTGTGGCAACTGAAGGCGCAACTACCGGATTTACCACCGGTACATTTTCTTGGCATCACAACCATCGCGCTGTTATTGGGGCTGCGGCTGACGGTGCTGGTGATCCCGCTCGCCTTGCTGTTGCCGCAGCTGGCTGCTTTGGCGCTAGGCCAGCCCGTGGCAGAACTCAATGCTTTCCTGCTGCAGTGGACCACGTTGACACTGGTTGCGCTGCAAAGTTATGGCTGCTACCTGCTCATCAGTCATAAGTTACCGCAGCATCTTTTTGTCGCCATTTTTGTCAGCGGATTTCTCAATAGCTTGTGCAGCGCCCTGACTTTTGTC
>CAMLNG010000102.1 GCA_946481195.1 uncultured Chromatiaceae bacterium | reverse complement strand
CGCGCCACCAATACGCTCGCGACTATTCCGGGTGACATGGGGCATTTGGATGGCCTGCTGAATATTCAGACGATAGCGCCGCAGCTACGGGCTTTTTTGCAATCGGTGCAATAACGAAGGTTTTCCCTGTCCTGCCTGCCCTGGCGCCGCTATTTCAGGCGCACTGTTTGGGTCAACCGTGGCAAAGCTATGCCTCTTTGCCCGGTTTTTTCTTCTGAGTGATATCTGTGCGATACTAAAGTCCCGGCCATTTGGATGCCTGCCATTTAGGATGAAAGTGCTGTGCTGCGATTTGTTCCCGGATTGACCTTATGCTCTGTTTTATTGACCTGCGCTAACGTGTGGGCGCAAGACTCTGTGGTGGTGACAGGCCATACGCTATTGCGATTTTGCTACGAAGATAAATCACTCGAACCTTATTACCGCGGTCAGGGCACATTGGTGCCTAAAGACAATCCAGGCGCCACTATCGAACACTTACAGCTGCTGGTCAGCAAAATTCCCGGCCTTCAGCTGCAACTGGAACGCCGCCCCTGGAAACGCTGTCTGGCCAAACTGCAAAGTGGCGAAACCGATGCCGTTGTCGCCAGCTACAGACCCGAACGGGAAGACATCGGCGTTTATCCGATGCTGAGCAACCAGCCGGATCCACAACGGGCATTCAGTGAACACCAAACTTGCCTGGTGCAAAGAGCTGGCAGCAGCTGGCGCTGGAATGGCCAGCAAGTCAGTGGGATCGACAGTCTGGTGGTGGCAAGACCGCTGGGTTATGCCCCACTGTTGGTACCAGGGCCAAAACAGGTGCTGATGCATTACACCTTATCCGGCACTATGGATCTGGAACTGTTACAGGCCGGCCGGGTCCATGCTGTGACCACTTTGTGTAAGATCGCCGGTCAATCTGTGGTGTCACCAAATATTCTGGACCGGGGCCTGAAAGTATTGACTCCTGCCCTGCATTCCAATGTCGGTTACCTGCTGTTCAGCCGGCAATTTTACCAACGGCAGCGTGCTGAGGCAGGGGCGTTATGGCAACAACTACAAGCCAATAAAGGCACTGAAATTTACCAGCGCTACGTGGCGATGGCTTATCTGCAAACAACACCCTCAGCTGCTGTTACTCCTGCTCAGCCGGCGCAATGACATTTGCCATTGGTCAGGCTGGCCCCGCCGACTGTCGGGTCCGAACCAACACCTGGTTGCCTGCCAGCCCGCGCTTGCCCTATGCTAGCCGGCATTGCTTTTTCTTCTGTCAGGACCACCTGTATGAAATTATCTTGGTCATTGTCTTTGTTCTTCACGCTGTCCGGTAGCACAGTGTTGGCAGCTCCGGCTGCACCTTTGACTGCAACTGATTTATATCAGGTGCAAAAACCAACCGGCATGCAGGTGTCGCCGGACGGTCAACGCGCAGTGTTTAGCCTCAATCGCTATGATCTGGCAAACAACAAAAGTAACGTAGACCTGCATTTGCTGGAGCTAGGCTCTGGTAAACAAACCCAATTAACTTTTCATCCCGCCGCGGATAACCAGCCAGCCTGGAGCCCGGACGGCCGTCAGCTGGTGTTTGTCTCCAAACGCGATGGCGAAAAGAACCAACTGCAACTGCTGACGTTAGGCGGCGGTGAAGCCCGCCAGCTCACCGATTTGCCGGTCAGCGTCAGCAATCCAAAGTTTTTTCCGGACGGTAAAAAGATTTTATTCAGTGCCGAAGTACCAGCGGGTTTTGCCGGTGATTTCCAAACATTAAAAGCTGAGAAAAAACCGCTGCATTCGGCCAAAGTCAGCGAAAACCGCATTTACCGCTACTGGGATCATTTTCTGACCGACGACAAAGTCACCCAGTTTTTCGCGTACAACATTGCATCGGGCGACGTGCAGGCGCTGACACCGGGATGGAGCCAATGGACCAGCCTCGACGGCGGGCCTGAATTTGATTTATCACCGGACGGCAAACAGCTGGCCGTAAGCGCTGTCAGCAGTAAACCGCCGTACAACAGCCTGAATTTTGATGTGTATTTAGTGCCGACCGATGGCAGCGGTAAAGCGGTGAATCTGACCGAAGCCAACCCGGCCGACGACAGTAAACCAGTATTTAGCCCGGACGGCCGCAGCCTGCTGTACGGCGCACAAAAACGCACTGACTTTGGCAATGACAATGTCAAACTGACCCGCTTTGACTTGGCGGCAAAAACAGCCACTGTACTGGCCGGTAATATCGATTTGTCACCACAGCAGTGGTTTTTCAGCAAAGACAGCCAGATGCTGTATTTCCTCGCTGAAGACAAAGCGCGGGTATCGTTGTTTTCTGTACCGGCTGTGGGCGGCCCGGTGAAACAAGTATTGCGTCAGGCCAGCAATGAACAGGTACAGGTCGCAGGCCCGGCGCAGTTTGCGCTGGTGCAGCATGGCATCAGTCAGTTGCCGGAAATTTTCCTGCTCGACAATAAAAGCCGCACCTTAAAACAAATCAGCCAGATCAATGCAGCGCTGCAGCAAAACACCCAATGGGGCAAAGTCGAAGACATGACGTACCCGGGCTCCGACAACAAACCGATCCAGATGTTTGCGATTTTCCCGCCCAACTTTGATGCGAAAAAACGCTGGCCACTGCTGAGCCTGTTGCATGGCGGCCCACACGGCGCTTTTAACGACGCTTTTGGTACCCGCTGGCATCCGCAAGTATTTGCCGCCATGGGGTATGTGGTGATTATGCCCAACTTCCACGGCTCGACCGGTTTTGGCGAAGCGTTCACTGAATCTATTCACGGTGACCATGCCACTAAACCGTTTTTTGACAGCGAAGCAGCCATCGATTACATGACATCGCGCGGTTATATCGACGAAAGCCGCGTCGCTGCAGCGGGTGGCAGTTATGGCGGTTATCTGGTCAGCTGGATCGCCGGCCACAGCACTAAATACAAAGCCTTAGTCAATCACGCCGGTGTTTATGACCTGATGGCGCAGTTTGCCTCCGACAGCACCCTGATGCGCACTTATGCTTATGCCGGTTCGCCGTGGAAAGATAAAGACAATGTGCTGAAAGCCAGCCCGGCGATGTTCGCCGAAAATTTCAATACACCAATGTTAATCACCCATGGTGAACAGGATTATCGTGTACCGGTGACACAAGGCCTGGCGCTTTATGGCGTGCTGAAAGGCAAAGGGGTCGATGCCCGGCTGGTATATTTCCCGGACGAAAACCACTGGATCTTAAAACCACAAAATTCGATTTACTGGTACCACGAATTTGGCCAGTGGCTGGAACGTTATATTGGCAAAGGCCCATCTGAATAAATAGCTGATTCAATGACAGCTTTATCCAACATCACCCGGCCGGATGGCGTGCAACAACGCTATCTGGCTGCGCTGCAACAGGGCGAGTTGCAACCAGATCCGGCGCAGCAGCAGCTGGTGCAGGCTTTGGCACAGCTGCAACAGCAGCTCGTTGCCGGTCAGGCGCAGACCGGCATTTATTTATACGGTCCGGTGGGGCGCGGTAAAACCATGCTGATGGACTGGTTTTTCCAAACGACCGCCACAAAGCGCAAACTCCGGCTGCATTTTCATCATTTTATGGCGGCAGTGCATCAGGAATTACGTGCAAGACAAGGTGAGCCAGAGCCGTTAGCACTGGTCGCCCAAAGCTGGGCACAGCAGTATCAGTTGCTGTGTTTTGATGAGTTTTTTGTCAGCGATATTGGCGATGCGATGTTACTCGCTACCTTATGGCGCCGGCTCTTTGCCGAAGGTGTCGTGTTGGTCGCCACATCCAACTGTGCGCCAGAGGATTTGTATCAAAATGGCCTGCAGCGTACGCGGTTCCTGCCTTTTATCGATATATTGCAGCAACATTGTCAGGTGCTGAGCCTCGATGCCGGCATCGACTATCGCCGCCGTCAGGCGACCGACTGGCGTTATCTGGGCCTGGCAAAATCCCCTGACTGGCTGTTGCAACAAGCGCAGCACTATTTTGGCGCCGTCGAACCCTGCGAGCAGGTTCTGGTGCACAACAGGCCTATTGCGGCCTTATGGCGCAATCAGCACATCATCGGTTTTGATTTTATGGCACTTTGCAGCGGGCCACGCAGCCAGCTCGATTACATGGCGCTGTGTCAGCCTGAATCAGGCAACCGGTACAGCGCTATTGCCCTGGCCAATATTCCGCAGTTTTTGCCCGAAAGCGCCACTGCCATTTTGCATGGTGTAGAAGAGAATTATCAGCGCGAGCACAGCGATGTGTTTGTCAGCAAACTCGACAACGAAGCGCGCCGGCTGATTGCGCTGGTCGATGAATGTTATGAGCGTGGTGTATTACTACTTTGCACCGCAGATGTTGCCCCTGAACATTGGTATCAGGCCAGTCAGCTCAGTTTTGCCTTTGAACGCACCGTCTCGCGCTTGTATGAAATGCAGCGTTGGGACATTAAACACCAACGTAATGCGGAGATGAATTTCTCAGCGGCCGAATAGTTGACTGAAATCGTCAGCTTTTGTTAGAGTCGCCCCATCCCAAAGGGGAGTAGCTCCACGCCGGTTTATCGTCATGCCGAAACCCACAGGTTTCCGGTAACCGGGTCAGCCCAGCTGATGAGCAAGACCTTTGCCACTCTGGCAAAGATCCCCCTCTGAACAGGACATCCGGCCAGTGTGGGCCGGACAACGCCGGCAGCAGCCGGCTGTATCACCCTGTTTGGAGTCCATTTATGGAAACAATTGCCAATCCTTTGCTCTGGGCCGTGTTTTTCGGTCTTGTGCTCATCATGCTCGCCATCGACCTGTTTCTGGTTGGTGGCGGTAAACAACACAAAGTATCTGTGAAAGAAGCGGCCATCTGGTCGGTGATTTGGGTATCGGTATCGATGCTGTTTGCCGGCGGTTTATGGTGGTATCTGCGTGATACCGCAGGCACTGAGATCGCCAACGCCAAAACGCTCGAATTCGTCACCGGTTATCTGATTGAAAAATCACTGGCAATTGACAATGTCTTTGTCTGGCTGATGATTTTCAGCGTTTTTGCCATCCCGGCAGAGCTACAAAAACGTGTACTGATTTTAGGCGTACTGGGTGCTATCGTGCTGCGTACTATCATGATTTTTGCCGGCGTTTGGCTAATCACTCAGTTCCATTGGCTGCTGTATGTCTTCGGCGCTTTTTTGTTATTAACCGGCATTAAAATGTGGTGGGCTGCGGACAAAACACCTGATCTGAAAAACAATCCTCTGGTGTTATGGATCCGCCGGCACTTTAAAGTGACCGAACAACTGGAAGGTGAAAAGTTCTTTGTGCGGCGTGAAGTGAATGGCCGTTGGGTGCGTTATGCCACTCCGTTATTTTTGGTGCTGGTGTTGGTCGAGTTTTCTGACGTGATTTTTGCTGTCGATTCAATCCCGGCGATTTTTGCCATTACCACAGATCCCTTTATCGTGCTGACCTCGAATATCTTTGCGATTTTAGGCTTGCGCGCCATGTACTTTTTACTGGCCGACATGGCAGACCGCTTTAGCCTGTTGAAATACGGTCTGGCTTTAGTGCTGGTCTTTATCGGTACCAAGATGCTGCTGATCGATATCTACAAGATCCCGGTTGCGGTCTCTTTGAGTGTCGTCGCCCTGATCATCGCAACTTCCGTGGTGTTATCGCTGCGTCAAAGTCGCAGCACCGATGCTAAGCAGGAACATAGGGCTGACTAGCGACAGGTTGTGAAAGAGCTGACTGCCCCAGCAAAAACACTAACCCCGCCAAAAGCGGGGTTGGTTTTATCAGAATTAGCCGTTTTAGCTGTGACAACTGTTGGTTGGATCACAGCAATCGCTTTGCTGGCTGACCGCGGTATAACCGGCGTCTGTGATAGCGTCGATAATCTCGTCTGCACTAAGTGTGCTATGCACCGACACAGTGGCATTAACCAAATCTGCTTCAACTTTGGCATCGGCGTGCAGTTGTACAATAGCTTTGGTGATCCGGCTGACACAGTGACCGCAGGTCATATCCGCGACGTGAAATTTCATCATGTTAACTCTCCTCTGTTGAACTCGCTGCACAGACTGAAGCTTCCCCCTATGACAGAGTCAAGCCAGGATTTTATTTTAAAAAAACTGTTTGACCTTACCACCATGGCAAGGTTTAGCCTTATGGTATCAAAAGCCCTTGTGAGCCGGGAGTAAGCAGGATGACAGTCACCACACAGTTTAAAATCAATGGCATGAGCTGCGCGTCATGCGCGGGTCGGGTAGAAAAAGCCTTAAGCGCAGTGGCCGGCGTCACGCAGGCCAGTGTCAATCTGGCGACCGAGACTGCGACAGTCACAGGTCAGGTCCCCACTCAGGCACTGGAAGCTGCGGTCACGCAGGCCGGTTATCAGCTGGAAAGTGCACAGCGGCAATTTGCCGTGAAAGGCATGACTTGTGCTTCTTGCGCCGGCCGGGTGGAAAAAAGCCTGCTGAAAGTACCCGGTGTGTTGTCCGCCAGCGTTAATCTGGCGACAGAGCAGGTGAGCCTGCGCGTCACTGCCGCCGTCAGCGACGACAGTCTGTTGCAAGCCGTTAACGCCGCCGGTTATGAGCTTATCCTCAACAAAGCCGCCACTGCAGAGGACGCAGTCACTAAGAAATTGGCCTTTTATCAACAAGACAGCTGGCCGGTGATCGGCGCCGCCCTGCTGACCATCCCGCTGGTGCTGCCAATGTTTGGCCTGTTATTCGGCGTCGACTGGATGCTGCCGGCCTTCTGGCAGTGGCTGCTGGCAACGCCGGTGCAGTTTTATTTTGGTGCGCGCTTTTACAAAGCCGGCTGGCACGCCTTAAAAGCCAAAAGCGGCAATATGGACTTACTGGTGTCGATCGGCACCAGCGCAGCTTATGGCTTGTCGCTTTATCTGTGGTACAGCTTCGACGGCTATCATGGGGCCCCGCATTTGTATTTCGAAAGCAGCGCGGCAGTGCTGACGCTGGTTCTACTCGGTAAATTGTTAGAAAAACGCGCCAAAAAACGCACCACCGATGCCTTACAGGCACTGGAAAATTTAAAACCCACCGCGGCCACCGTCTGGCGTGACCAGCGTTGGCAAAGTATCGCAGTGGCAGCCTTAAACAAAGGCGACAGAGTAAAGGTGTTGCCAGGAGAGCGCATCCCGGCAGATGGTAAGGTAATCAATGGCGCCAGCCATGTCGATGAAGCGCTGATCAGCGGTGAAAGCATGCCACTGCACAAAACTGTGGGCGATCACCTGACCGGCGGAGCCATTAATCTGGATGGCTTGCTGGAGTTTGAAGCCACTGCCATAGGTAGCGAATCCACCCTCGCAAAAATCATCCGGTTAGTCGAGCAGGCACAAGGCGCCAAAGCACCGGTACAGGCTTTGGTCGACAAGATCAGCAGTATTTTTGTGCCTGTGGTGTTATTGATAGCCCTGGGCACACTGCTGATTTGGGGCCTGGCCTTGCACGACTGGGAACAAGGCATCTTGCACGCCGTGGCAGTGCTGGTCATTGCCTGTCCTTGCGCGCTGGGTTTAGCCACTCCAGCCGCCATTATGGCTGGCACCGGCACCGCAGCGCGCCACGGCATCCTAATCAAAGATGCTGTGGCTTTAGAGCAGGCCACCAAAATCGACTACGTGGTCTTTGACAAGACCGGCACCCTGACTGAAGGCAAACCACAACTGAGGCAAATCACGCCATTGCATGGTGACGACAGTGCCCTGACCAACCTCGCTTATGCCTTATCGCAACATAGCGAACACCCACTGGCCAAAGCCGTGGTGAATTATGCCCAGTCGCAGCAACTCCAGTTATCGCCAGTCAGTGAATTTATGGTCGTCGCTGGCAAAGGCGTCAAAGCGCGGGTTGGCGAGCGTGAGATGTTACTGGGCTCCGGCCACTGGATGCGTGAACTCGGTTTAACATTGCCAACCGATCAAATCCAGATCCAGGGTGCGTCTGTGTCCTGGCTGGCGGAAACCAGCGATGGCCAGGCCAAACTGCTGGGGTTGTTATGCTTCGCTGACCAAGCCAAACCTGAGGCCAAAGCCGCTGTGCAGCAGTTGCAACAGCGCGGTATTAAAGTCGCCATGCTGACCGGCGACTCTCAAGATAGTGCCAACTACATTGCCCAGCAGCTGGGGCTGGATAACGTGCAGGCCGAAGTGTTACCGCAAGGCAAAGCGCAGGCCGTGGCGGCCTATCAGGCGCAAGGCTATAAAGTGGCGATGGTTGGCGATGGCATCAACGATGCGCCGGCGCTGGCACAGGCCGATTTAGGCATTGCGATGGCCACAGGCACCGAAGTCGCCGTCAGTGCTGCGGCGATGACGCTGATGCGCGGTGATCCGGCCCTGGTCGCCTCCGCGCTGACACTTGCCAGTGCCACTTATCGCAATATCCAACAAAATCTGTTCTGGGCTTTTGCTTTTAATACCATTGGCATTCCGCTCGCTGCTATGGGTTTGTTAAACCCGGTAATTGCCGGTGCGGCCATGGCCTGCAGCAGTGTATTCGTCGTCACTAACGCGCTGCGCCTGCAACGCATGGCTTTTTGAATAAGGAGACAGCCATGGCCACTTTATTAACCATCGGCGATGCGGCAAAAGCGAGCGGGTTAAGCGCGAAAATGATTAGGCACTACGAGCAGTCGGGGATCCTTAAAACCCCTCCCCGCACCGACTCGGGCTACCGGCTCTATAACAGCGAACAGGTCAATCAGTTACGCTTTATCCGCCAGGCGCGCAATCTTGGTTTTTCGCTGGCAGATATTCAGTCCCTGCTGGAACTCTGGCAAAACCCCGAGCGTGAAAGCCGGGCGGTGAAACAGTTGGCGCAACAGCATCTCGCTGAAATCGCCGCCAAAATTGCCGAGCTGCAGCATATGCAGCAAGTGCTGAGCGCGCTGGCCGACAGTTGCCGCGGCGACGGCAGCCCACACTGCAATATTCTGAATCAGCTGGCAAAGCCAGATTAAGGCTTCGCAGGGTCAAACCGGCGCTGATGGGCGCTGAAATCAGGCACCGCGCGCTGGTAATCAGTCTGAAATAAACTCGAATGCACAATAAAATCGGCGGTGGCTTTGTTACAGGCCACCGGGATATTCCACACCACCGCGAGGCGGATCAGCGCCTTCACGTCCGGGTCATGTGGCTGCGAACTGAGCGGGTCCCAGAAAAATACCAGCCAGTCGATTTTCTGCTCAGCGATCAAAGCACCGATTTGCTGGTCGCCACCAAGTGGCCCGCTGGCAAAACAATGCACTGGTAACTGCAATTTGTCGCTGATCAAACGCCCCGTAGTGCCGGTGGCGTACAAAGTTTTATTCTGAAAAAAAGCGGCATGAGTCGCCACCCAATCCAGCAGTTCAGCTTTTTTACCGTCGTGGGCGATAAGAGCAATCGATTTCATAAGATTCCTTTGTGAAACAGCGTCGTGTTGAACATACGGTATCAAATAAAAATGTGGATATAAAAAAAAGCCCGGCAAAGCCGGGCAAACAACCAAGGTCCACGTAAAAAACTCAGTGTGGGGTTGGCAGCGCGATTTAAGCGCTGACTACAATCCGCTTCATCGCGGTCATATATCCCCGTAATTTCTTGCCAACGATTTCCACCGGATGATTACGGATTGCATCGTTTACTTCAATCAACCGCACGTTATCCACACCGTTGCTGGCTGAGGCTAAACCTTTGCCCAATAATTCCGGGCTGATGTTGTTCACTAGGTCACGCAGCATCGGGACTGCGGCGTTGGCAAACAGATAGTTGCCGTATTCAGCGGTGTCGCTGATCACCACGTTCATCTCGTACAGACGTTTACGCGCAATGGTATTGGCAATCAGTGGCGTCTCATGCAGCGACTCGTAATAAGCAGATTCTTCGACGATACCGGCTTCCACCATGGTATCAAATGCCAGTTCAACACCTGCTTTTACCATCGCCACTAACAAGATGGCGCGGTCGAAATAATCTTGCTCTGCAATCTGTTCGCTGGATACCGGTGCATTTTCAAAACCGCTTTGACGGGTTTCTTCACGCCAGCCCAGCAGTTGTTTGTCGT
>CAMLNG010000101.1 GCA_946481195.1 uncultured Chromatiaceae bacterium | reverse complement strand
TTATTGCAGCGCCAGGATTTACGTCAGTTAGCACAGCGCATCACGGCACGGTATCACTTAATGCCGCTGACCTTGCCTGAAGTGAAGTATTATGTCGAACACCGGCTGCAAGTAGCAGGTTGTCACAGGCCTGTCTTTACCGAAGCGGCACTAAAAAAATTATTTGAATTTTCCGGTGGCATTCCGCGTCTGTTAAATCTGCTGTGCGACCGGGCTTTACTGGGCGGCTACAGTCAGCAAAAAGCCCAGGTCGATGGCAAGCTGATTGAACTGGCAGCGGCAGAAATTCTGGCGATTAAGCCTGCCGCTGCAAAGGCGTCGCTGCCAGTCTGGCTCTGGCCATTGTTGTTTGTGTTGTGTCTGGCGCTTGGCGTCAGTCTGTCGTTGTTATGGTTACAAACCTCAGTTTAACCGGAGTCCGGGTTTTATATGTCGTTATTAATGGATGCACTAAAACAGCAGAATCAGACCGCCGCTGAAATGGCCACACCACCGGCGCAGCCGGGGCGTGGCTGGCAATATCTGGCCATCGCTTTGTTGGTGCTGTGTGGGTTGGGGCTGGGCTTTGCGCTGGCGTTTTGGCTGACGCAACAACCAGCCGCTAAACCGGCGCCTGCTGTGGTGCCTGCATCTGTTGTTGCTGTCAGTGCTCCTGCTTTGCCGCCGGCGAACCCGGGCCTGATCCTCAGTGATTTAACCGCAGTACCGACCGCAGAAGAGCAAGAGGAACAGCTGGTGATTTCCGCCGAGCGTGGAGTATCGCAAGGACAGAGCCTCGATGAACAGGTTGCTGTGCTGGAACAGTTTGATGAAGGTATGCCGATGCAGGAAGCGGACCCGGACGCTCCTGTGGCAGAACTGCCGGCACAACAAGCAGAACTCAGTGCCGACGAGGTGCCGCAGGAACTAAAAGACAAATTCCAGTATGCAATGGAGGCCGCCAAAGGTATGCCCCGCCAGGCCAAAGTGACTGAACATGCCGCGCCGGCGCGTGACATTCGCACGCTGGATGACACGCTGCAGCGCCAGATAGCGCCGCTGCGTTTTGAAGCGCATGTGTATGCCACTGAGCCGAAGCAGCGCTGGGTCAAAGTCAATGGTAAAGATTTACAGGAAGGTCAGTGGATCACCGCGGATATCCAACTGAAAGAAATCACACCGAATTATGTGCTGATGCAAACCGGCCGGCAGCTGTTCAGTATGGAAGCTTTGTCGGAATGGTCTTACCGCTTAAAATCAAGCCCTTAAAAATATTGCCGCAGATCGAGGGCAAATTCACTCAGATCGGCGGCGCCGACAATCTGTTCCTCCGGCAATTTCGCCAAGTCCAACACTTTTGCCGGCAAATGATGCCGGTGCACACTGTGATAAAACAGTTTCACTTTGGGCTTGTCGGCGTATTTTGGGTGATTTTCTAAGACAAGGGCTAATTTACCCGACTTCAGCCGTACCGCAGAACCCGGCGGATACAAACCCACACCAAGTAAAAACTGCTGTATGAGCCGCGCATCTAAGCGCTGTCCGGCGGATTTCAGCAGCTGAGCGCTGAGCTGCTGGCTGTTGAGTTTATTCTGCTCCACCAATTCCTGCAGATTGGCATATCGGTTGACGATGGCTAAAAGACGCGCGGCTTCCGACTGCTCAGCCAAAGGCGCCAGGTGGCCTGAGACTGCATCCAGGACTTCAGCACTGCAGGCCGATTGTTCCAATAACGCCAGGCTATAAGGCAGAGCCGCCAAATCCGTTGGTTGCTCCTGTGGAAACAGCTGCTTCAGTTGCGCTTTGCCGGCATCATGTAATAAAGCTGCCAGTGTATATTGTCTGGCTTGTTGTTCCGGCAGTTGTAAGGTTTGACAGAATGCTGCCATCAGGCAAGCACAGCGTATCGCATGGCGCAGCAGCGCATCGTCCTCCTGCAGCACTTGTTGCAGATATAACAAAGCCTGTGGATTGCGGCTGCTGCTTTCCAGCAGTTTGTCGCAATTCTGACTGGGTTGTGTCAGGTCAACACTGTCGGCGTGGGCCATTTTCTCAAAAGTGGCCGCGGTTTGCTGGCGGGTACTTTGCAGTGTCAGTTCAGTGCGGGCACACTCCTGGGCAAAATCGGCCCGGGGTTTAACCTGCGGCGGGGCGCTTTCTGTGGGCGTTGGCGGCAATTCTTTGGGGGGCGGTAGTTGCTGCTCAGGGTCGATAAAAACCGCCGAGACCCCTTTTTGTTTTAACGTCTCTATCAGCAGTTCACTGCGCACCCAGCCGGCATGTTTAATCACGACATCGCCGGTTTGGCTGGCAACGCCAGTGACATAACTGCCCAGTTGCAGTTCATCGATCGGAACCAGCTGTTTTGCCATCTGTGTTGCCCTCACAACATGGTTCTCAAAGCATGTCACTGAACATTAAGCAAAACTTTGCGTAATTGCAAAGATCGTCTGTTTTGACCGCGGTTTGGAAGAACCAATAAAAAGGCCCGCACTGGTGGCGGGCCTTGCTTACGGCGGACTGAGATTAAACCGCGTTGTCGCTCATCGTCATCAGCGAGGCGTTGCCGCCGGCCGCTGTGGTGTTGATGGTAACAGTTTTTTCTGTCACCAGGCGGTGCAGCAGGCGCTCGTCAGCTGGCGTGGTGACCAGTGGCGAAATAGCGCCATCGCGGGCGGCAATCAGCTCACCGGTCAGCGCCTTCACTGCACTGCCGGCCTCAATGACTGCGGCCGCTACCAGTGGGTTGCTGATCAGGGCTTTCAGTTGTGTCAGTTTCGCTACAACAAACAGCGCCGGTTGCAGATTAGCGTTCAGCAGTACTTTGCGCACCGCTTCTGCTTCGGCAAAGTCTTTGTCTTCCACCACGGCAACCACGGCATTACCCGCGGCTAAAGCGGTCAGTACCGACAAGATCCAGTACTTAAAGCAGGCTGATTCGTCACGGATACAGGCCACCACACCACGCGCTTCCAGATGCAGTTGATTCGATTCACCTGTTGGTCCTGGCAGTTGAATAGGCGCTGCCAGTTCTTTTTCGATATGACCAATCAGACCGCGGGCACTGGCGAGTACTTGTGCCAAATCGCCTTCCTGTTTCACCACCACGGCATTGGATGCCAGCTGGGCGAGGAACTGACGCATCACCGAGCTGCGCGCTGTGATGTCTTTTTTCTGCCATTCCACCTGAGCTTTGGCAGCCAGTTGCAAACTCTGTTGCAGCGCATTGTCATGACCGGCAGCAGCCAGCAGACTGGCTCTTTTGTCTTCAGACAATGGCGCTTCAGTCACTTGCAGATTGTCTTTGATTAGACGCGTCAGGTAGAAAGGACCACCGGCTTTTGGACCAGTGCCAGACAAACCACGGCCACCAAACGGCTGCACACCGACCACTGCACCAATCATATTGCGGTTAACATAGATGTTGCCGGCTTTAACTTCCCGCGCTACCTGCGCCGTTACTTCGGCGATGCGGCTGTGCACGCCCATAGTCAGGCCGTAGCCTGTTGCATTGATTTGCGCAATCACATCATCCAGCTGCTCTGCTTTAAAGCGGATGATATGCACCACAGGGCCAAAGACTTCGCGTTGCAGGACAGCCAGATTGGCAATTTCATACAGCCGCGGCGCGAAGAAGTAATGACCTTCGCCAGCCGGGATTGGGCACTCGTAATGCAGTTTGGCTTTGCCTTCTAAGTATTTGACGTGCGCAGTCAGGCCCGTCAGAGCTTTTTGGTCAATGACCGGGCCGACATCGGTGGATAACAGCGACGGGTCACCAACATGCAGCTCTTTCATCGCGCCTTTGATCATGTGAATGATCTTGTCGGCGACATCTTCCTGCAGGAACAGCACGCGCAGCGCCGAACAGCGCTGACCGGCGCTCTGGAAGCCGGAAGACACCACATCATCAACCACTTGTTCCGGCAGTGCGGTAGAGTCGACGATCATACAGTTTTGACCACCGGTTTCGGCAATCAAAGGCACTGGCTCGCCGCCACGTTCTGCCAGTTTACGCGCTATCCAGCTGCCGGTTTCGGTTGAACCGGTGAACATCACGGCCTGAATGCGTAAGTCTGGTACTACGTGCTCACCAATAATACGGCCCGGCGCAATGGTCAATTCAACCACACCGGCCGGTAAGCCGGCGGCACGCCACAGTTCAATAGCGCGAATGGCAATTAACGAAGTTTGTTCGGCCGGTTTGGCAATGACAGTGTTACCGGCGGCAACAGCAGCAGTCACCTGACCTAAGAAAATTGCCAGCGGGAAGTTCCATGGGCTGATACACAGCACTACGCCACGGCTTTGCACTGGCGTGCCGGTGAACATGGCTTCGGCACGGGCAGCATAATAACGACAGAAATCAACGGCTTCGCGAATTTCCGCCACACTGTCCGGCACGGTTTTACCCGCTTCTTTGACACAGATGGCCATCAGTTCGTCGCGGTGTGCTTCCAAAGCATCGGCTAAAACATTCAGCAGCCGTGCACGTTCAGCCACCGGTGTGCTGCTCCATGCCGGGAAAGCGGCTTCAGCGCGGTCAATGGCGGCTTTCATTTGTTCCGGCGTGTGGTGTTCGACATAACCAATCACCTGGGCATGGTTGGCCGGGTTACGAACTGCTTTGGCGCCTTCCACTGCAACGCTTTGTGTCGCTGAGGCGAGCCAGTTTTGCATATTGTTGCGTAGTGGTGTGATGGCATCAACTTCAGTTAAATCAATGCCTTTTGAGTTTTTACGTTCATCGCCATACAGATTGACCGACAACGGGATCTGCGTATTGCGTTTGTGTTTCCAGCTACGAACCAGCTCGACCGGATCGGTCAGCAGGCTTTCCACCGGAATGCTTTCATCGACGATGTTATTCACAAATGAGCTGTTGGCGCCGTTTTCCAGCAGACGACGTACGAGGTACGCCAGCAGATCTGAGTGTTCGCCGACAGGGGCATAAATCCGGCATGGCACTTTGTCTTCGGCCACGATTTGGTCATACAGCGCGTCGCCCATGCCGTGCAGGCGCTGGAATTCATAACCGGTGCGATCCGGTGCCATTTCCAGAATAGTGGCGGCAGTGTAGGCGTTGTGCGTGGCGAACATTGGGTAAATGCTGTCGCGGTAGTCCAGCAGTTTGCGCGCACAAGCCTGATAAGACACGTCAGTGGACGGTTTGCGGCTAAATACCGGGAAATCGTTGTGGCCTTCAATCTGGCTGATTTTGACTTCGCTGTCCCAGTAGGCGCCTTTAACCAGACGCACCATCAGCTTGCGGCCAACCCGGACAGTCAGCTCGCGCAGCCACTCGATTAATGGCAGGCAACGTTTGGAATACGCCTGAATGGCGAGGCCAAAACCTTCCCAGCCGGCTAAATCTTTGTCAGCGAATACCGCTTCGATGACGTCCATCGACAGTTCTAAACGGTCGGCTTCTTCGGCGTCGACGGTGAAGCTGATGTCATAACCTTTAGCGGCTAAGGCCAGCGTTTTTAAGCGTGGTACAAGTTCAGCCATCACGCGGTCACGGTGCGAGAAACGGTATTTCGGGTGGATCGCAGATAACTTCACCGAAATGCCCGGGCTTTTCAGCGGGCCGCGTTTTTTTGCCGCGGTGCCGATGGCATTAATCGCCATCATGTAGCTTTGGAAATAACGGTCGGCATCTTCCATAGTGCGGGCGCCTTCGCCCAACATGTCGTAGGAGTAAGTGAAACCTTTGGCTTCCAGTTCAGTGGCGCGTTCGACCGCTTTGTCGATGGTGGTGCCCATCACAAACTGGGTGCCCATGATTTGCATGGCATAACGCACGGCCTGACGGATCACCGGCTCGCCGAGACGGCCACAAGTGCGTTTTAACAAACCAAACTGGTCTTTTTTATGCTCGTCGCTGTAATTGACTAGTTTACCGGTCAGCAGCAGGCCCCAGGCTGAGACGTTGACGAATAAGGATTCGCTGTTGCCTAAGTGTGAGCTCCAGTCGCCATTGGATAACTTGTCGCGGATTAAGCGGTCGGCGGTATGTTTATCCGGTACCCGCAGCAGCGCTTCAGCCAGACACATCAGCACCAGACCTTCTTCGGTCGACAAGGAAAATTCATTTAACAGCGCATCCACACCGCCTTTACCAATCTGCGCCTGGCGGATATTCACCACCAGCTGGCGGGCGCGTTCCCAGGCGCGGGAGCGGGCCTGATCGCCGATATCGGCCAGAGGTAACAGAGTTTCCAGTACTTGTGCTTCGTCGGCACGGTAGAACTGACGCAGCGTCTGACGTAATGGGCTTGGAGCGGGGAGGTCGCCGTGAAATAGCATAATTTTTATCCCGGTTGATTTAAAATAAATGCTGCATTTTAGTGAAAGCACTACCGTATTTGGTGGCTAAATTTCGATTTAAACCCTACATAATTTGGTTTTATAATGCTTTAACCAGAAAAAATACGGAATCAGCTATGAACGCCAAAGGCCGGCCGTTAGACCGCATCGACAGAACCATTTTAGACACTCTGCAAAAGGATGGCCGGATTTCCAATGTCGAACTGGCCAAACGCGTCAACTTAAGCCCCAGCCCTTGTATTGACCGGGTGCGCAAACTGGAACAGGAGGGGTTTATCAGCGGTTATGGCGCCAAATTATCGGCGTCGAAACTTGGCCTGGGGACTGCGGCTTTTATTCAGGTCACACTGGACCGCACCACTGGTGCCATTTTTGATCAGTTCCGCGATGCGGTGGTGCAAATCGCCGAAGTCGCTGAATGCCATATGGTCGCTGGCGGTTTTGACTATCTGCTGAAGCTGCGGTTATCCAGTATGGAAGCCTATCGTGCGGTGCTGGGGCGGATCGTCGATTTGCCCGGCGTGTTGCAAACCCACACTTATGTTGTCATCGAGCAGGTGAAACAGGATTCGGGCTTGCCACTGGATGACAAATCCCCGGAAAAATAGCTGAACTTCTGCATCTGCTGTATGACGTGACAAATGTCATGACTTTTGATGACAAAGCACACTGCCGGGGCTTCGCTGCGTTGGGGATACTGAGCCCATCAACTCACGGAGGTGTGCCATGCAAAACCACAAAACTTTAGAACAACAACTGATTGAATTTCGCAGCAAACGTTTTCTGGCGATGCCTTTGTCCGGAGCCATTATCTGGGCTTTAATTGGCGCGCTGTCTTTTGTGTTGACGCCATATCAGCAGGTGATGGCCACTTTTATCGGTACCGGTTCTATTGTTTATCTGGCGATGGCGATATCCAGGCTGACCGGTGAACATATCAGCTTTCAGAAGAACACCGAACGCAACTGGTTTGATTCCATCTTTCTGGCTGGTGTTGGTATGAGTTTTCTGGTGTTTGCCATCAGTATTCCGCTGTTTCTGGAAAACTATCAGGCCTTACCCTTTGCTTTGGCGTTGCAAACCGGGCTGATGTGGCTGGTGTTTGGTGTGCTGGCCAAAGCACCGGTGGCTTATCTGCACACTGTGGTGCGGACTGTGGCTTGTGTGGCAGCTTATTTGACCATGCCGCAGCATAGTTTCTGGTTACAGCCGCTGATTGTGGTGCTTTGTTATGGCTTTACTATTCCGGTGCTGGAGCTGCGCTATCGGGCACAGCAACCACAAGCCGAAGCGGCGCTGGCTTAACTTTCGACATAAAAACACAGGGAGCCTGAGCTCCCTGTGTTTTTATATTCTATTTCAACGCATTACATCCAGCGGTCATTGCGCCGGCGTTTTGGCGTGATCAAAGGCAAAATCAGGCCAAATAAAATACCGCCGAGTAAAATACCGCCGCCAATCACCATTTTATTTTGCAGCAGTTCCGGGTTTTCTTCGGCCAGGCGGGTGGTCAGTTGAGCGGCAGTTTGTTTGGCAAGTTCGGCCGCTTTGACTGCTTCGTCACGTTCGCTCTGCGCTTTGCTGACTTCGGCCTGCAGTGTCTGCCGCTCCTGCTCAAACTGTGCCGCGATCATTTCTTGTTGGCTCAGTTGTTGTTTCAGCGCTTCCAGATTTGCTTTAGGGCTGGCGTTATAAGTAACGTATTCGCCGCTCAGCCAGCCTTCTGCACCGGTGTTGTCGCGTACTTTTACAAAACCGTTGGCCGGGTTGTCGCCGATAAATGTCACGTTCTCACCAGCGCGGACGGTGGAAATAGTGCGGTACTCATTGCCGGGACCTGAGCGCAACGGTGTGCTTAAGCTATCAATGATAAAAGCCGGCTTTTCTGCCACCGCAGGTTTCGTGGCAGTTTCAGCCGCTGGCTGAGCGGTCGCCGGTGTGGTCGCCGCTGTGGTGGATTGCTCCACTGCAGCCTGCTGGGCTGAGACAACAAAACTGGCCAGCACAGTGGCGGCAATCGCAGATTTCAGAGTAGACATAACATATCCCGGTGGGCTAAAGCAGCAACAAGCAATAATGCGCCCGATCATAGGGAGTTGTACCGAGGATGACAAGCAAAAACACTTGCAGCATCAAAGGGGCTGGCTTAGTGTGCCTGACAATAAAGGCCACCAGGAGTACCTTGTGATATGTCACTGGAAGTGGAACTGAAATTATTGTTACCGGCACAGGATGCTGCTGCCGTGTTTACTGCGGTGACGGCCTATTGCCGTCAGCAACTGGCAGCCGTGGAGCCTGCCGGCAGCAAGACTTTGCTTAATGCCTATTTTGATACTGCTGATCGCTGGTTTCGTCGCCATGACAGCGGTCTGCGTACCCGGCAGAAACAAGGTCAGTTTGAGCAAACGCTGAAGCTGGCAGGCCAGCAACATGGCGCTGCCCATATCCGGCCCGAATATAATGTTCCGGTCGGTGGCGTCACGCCAGTTCTCAGTGCGTTTCCGCCGGAAGTCTGGCCTGCAGGCACCGATGTTACGGCGCTGCAACAGCAGTTGATTGAATTATTCCGCACCGATTTTGCCCGTGACACTTTGTTGTTGCAGACCCAGGCAGGTGCCCGGATTGAGCTGGTGTTTGATCAGGGCTTCGTCGCCGGCGGTGGCAGCGAAGAGCCCATATGTGAACTGGAGCTGGAATTACAAGCCGGCGCGGTCAGTGAAATTTTCACATTGTGCGCGCAGTTGTTGCAGCGCTTTCCATTGATGTTGGGAGTGCAGTCCAAAGCAGAGCGCGGTTATCTGCTGGCGCAGCAGACTCCGCTGTGCTGGCAAGAGTTTTCGCCGGCAGACTCAACCGCAGATCTGCTCAGTAAATTTTTACGCAATCAATTACTGGTAAGCCGGCAGCTCGCCACAGACTCGCAGCTTTTATCCCAATGGCAGCAGTGGCAGTCCAGGCTGGAGACGGAACCTGCGGCTGCTGTGCTGTTCCAGTCCGCTGCAGTCCTCGGACCACAACCCGCAGCACAGGCACTGCAACTCTGGTTATTGCAATACAGTATCTGGTTGCTCGACCCTGCCACACTCAACAGTCACGTTTTAACCGCCTGAGCCGGAGATTGGTTATGGAATCGCTGTCGTCTGTCTTATTGCCGGATTGTCCTTTGGAATTGCAGGCACCGCTAACCCTGCAACGGGCCCAACTTGATTTCACGCTGCCGGCAGCACAGGAAGTTCAACTGCTGCAGTTGCTCGCTGCCAGTCCTTTTATTGGTC
This sequence comes from uncultured Chromatiaceae bacterium, assembly GCA_946481195.1. The sequence continues at coordinate 519 of CAMLNG010000101.1, read as the reverse complement.
GTTGTCTGAAGTTACAGCCACAGCTACTGGAAGGGTTTCTGAGCGGGAAGGCAAGCTTCAGCGCACCGGACTGGACGCAGCCGCATACCGAAGCGCAGGCGATGGCGGCGCTGCGGCGTTACCGTAATGCCAGTTTATGTCAGTGTCTGGCCGACGATTTGTTGCGCCAGCAGCCGGTAGCCCAGGCGCTGCAGCGCGTGTCGCAACTGGCGGATCAACTGATTAACCTGGCTTATCAATGGGCCTGGCAGGAGCTGACACCGCAGTGGGGGCAACCGCTGGACCATTCAGGACAGGTGATGCCGTTGTTGATTTTAGGTATGGGCAAACTTGGCGGCGGTGAGCTGAATTTATCTTCGGATATCGACCTGATTTTTGTTTATCCGGAAAACGGCGACACCAGCGGTGGCCGGCGCAGCACCGAAAACCAGCAGTTTTACACCAAACTCGGACAGAAAATCATTCTGCTGCTGAACCAAACCACTGCCGACGGTTTTGTGTATCGGGTGGATATGCGGC
>CAMLNG010000100.1 GCA_946481195.1 uncultured Chromatiaceae bacterium | reverse complement strand
GTTGTATCAGCCGGATATCCGGGCACTGCAAAGTACGCTGCCATCCTGTCAGGACAGTCACGACAGCCTGCTGGCCGCAGCAGACCGCCTGGCCGGTATCGAGCCGCAGCCCTGGTTTGATGAAGTTCAGCTGGCTGAGCAGCAACTTCAACAATACGTTGGAGTGTTCCCGGCAGAGCCGCTATTGCAATGGTCGCTGAACTGCAAGCTCAACCCGCCGCTGAAGACTGCCATTCAGGGCCCACAGTTGTATCCTCAGGACCAGGACAATCAGGTGGACGGACCCAGTCTACTGCCGGTAGTACCGCAACCTGTGGCTCCTGTGGCGCACCAACCAACCCCGTATCTGCTGGATGAAACCGCCTTTCAACTGAAAGATCTCGCCTGGCAGCTAGGCCACAAGGCGGGCCACAAACTGCTGTTACACACGGCGTGGCGCCAGTCACTGGGGGTAAAACGCCAAAGTACCAGCCTGCGTTTTTTCGCCGGCCAAAGATTTAGCCCCAAATTTGACTATCAGGGCAATCTAAAGACCGATCAAAACAACATGGAGACGGCAGGACCTGATCTGCAGGCAGCCATCGAGCAAACCTATCAGCAATTACAGCGCTCCCAGCAGCTCAGCCGGGATGAACAGGCTCAGGCCGTGCACGGTTTACCACAGCAGGTCTGGCAGTTAGACGGCATCATCCAGCCTTACAATGAACGCATGTTGTTCGCCGATACTGAGTTTAACCTGCGTCAACTGGCGACAGATGCCAATAACTTAGAGCGTCTGAACAGTTTTTATGTCAAAGATAGTGTGCGTTTATTACTCGGTGAGATCCACTATCTGGACCATCCGCGCTTTGGTCTGATTTTGCAAATTCGCCGTTTTACCCCACCCGCTACGCCTGTTGCAGGCGAAGGAGTCAGCCCGTGAAGAAATTAGTCCCGATAGCCTTAGTCTTGTTGTTGGCCGCCTGCGGCAAATTGTCGATGGAAAATTACAATCAGCTCAAAGTTGGCATGAGTTATCAGGAAGTCACCGCCATCATCGGTGACGCCAACAGCTGTGAAGAAGTGATTGGCACCCGCAGTTGTGTCTGGGGCGACGAGCAAAAAGGCATTAAAGCCGGTTTTGTCGCCGATAAAGCCATCGCGTTTAGCCACAAAGGCCTGAACTAAACCCGCATGCTCCCGCAAGAATCCAGCCCGGCCAACGCCGGGCCTGTTGCTATTAACCGACAAGTTTTACCGGTGCAACTGAGGGATTATCAGCAACAGGCCGTGACCGCAGTTTTGCAGTATTTCCGCCGTTTGTCAGATCCTGCCGTACTGGTGCTGCCGACCGGTGCCGGAAAAAGTCTGGTCATCGCCGAACTGGCACGACTGGCCCGTGGCCGGGTGCTGGTGCTGACACATGTCAAAGAACTGGTCAGTCAAAATCAGCAAAAATATCAAAGCTATGGCCTTGAAGGCGGCATCTATGCTGCCGGACTTGGCCTGAAGCAAACCAGTCAGCAGGTCATTTTTGCGTCAGTGCAGTCGGTTAGCCGCAATCTGGCTGATTTTTCCGACCAGTTCAGTTTATTGATTATTGACGAATGTCACCGCGTGCCGCTGGCAGCCGACAGCAGTTACCGCACTGTGATTAGTCACCTGCAACAACAAAATGCCGGCTTAAAGGTGCTGGGACTGACCGCGACCCCTTACCGGCTGGGTCAGGGGTTTATCTATCAGTTTCATTATCAGGGTGCAGTGCGGGGTGATGCCGACTGCTTTTTCCGCTGGTGTATTTTTGAACTGTCTATCCGGGTGTTGTTACAACGTCAGTATTTAACGCCACCCAACCGCTTAGATTGCGCCGTGCTCAGTTATGATTTCTCTGGCCTCAAACCCGCCAATAATGGCCACTTTCGCGAGGCAGAACTTAATCAGGTGATCAATCACTACAAAAGAGTCACACCGCAGATCATCGTGCAAGTCCAGCAATACGCGAAAACCCGCCGTGGTGTGATGATTTTTGCTGCCACCAGCGCGCATGCCAAAGAGATCCTGGCCTTGTTGCCGCCAGCAGAAAGTGCGCTGATTTTGTCCGCCACGCCGTCGTCTGAACGTGCAGCGGTGCTGGAAAGATTCAAACAACAGCAGCTGAAGTATCTGGTCAATGTCGCAGTGCTGACGACTGGCTTTGATGCCCCGCATGTTGATTTGATTGCCATTTTACGCCCGACTGAATCCTTAAGTCTTTACCAGCAAATCGTCGGCCGTGGGCTACGCCTGTCGCCCGGCAAAACCGATTGCCTGGTGCTCGATTACGCTGGCAATTTGTACGATTTGTATAGCAATGATCCAGGGCCGCCCCCGCCTGACAATCAATCGGTACAAGTGACTGTGCCTTGTCCGTTGTGCCAGTATCCCAACCAGTTCTGGGGCAAACAGAACCCGGATGGCCTGGTGTTGGAACACTATGGACGCCAGTGCCAGGGCATGCGGCTGGACGAGCAAAAACAACCGGTGCCTTGTGGCTTTCGGTTTAAGGCGCGCTTCTGTCCTGAGTGCGGCACCGAACATGATATCGCTGCCCGCCAGTGTCGGGCCTGTGGCCTGATCCTGGTTGATCCGGATAAAAAATTGCAGGATGCGCTGAAACTGAAGGACGCGCTCATTCTCTACCCTAATCAGTTGGAGGCCTTGACCGAAACGGATACCGCTGGTAAAGCCAGATTGCGCTTGCGATATCTGGATGCCGAAGGTCAACAGCTGCAGGAATTTTTTAGTCTGCACAGCCGCAGCCAAATCCAACGGCTGTGTCAGCGGGTGTTACCCCCTTTTATTGCCGACCGGCACCGGCCTTTTATCGCGAACACAGTGTTGCAGCTCGATGCCCTGCTCCATCGTCTGCAGCCACCGGCCGTGGTTATCGCTCAAAAAGATGGCCGATTCTGGAAAATTCGTGACAAATTATTCGAAATTAATAAATTCGACTAACTTCGTTACATAATTATTTAAATTCAAATACTTATAGTTGCCAATTTAAAATCTTATCCGTGGCTTTACATTAAGATGGCGTTCAGCAAGAATAGACTCATTGTCCGCAGAGGAAGCCATGACCATGTATAAACTGTTTTATTCTCCAGGCAGTGCCAGTATGGTCATTCATCAGCTACTCATTGAACTCAATCAGCCATTTGAATTAGTTTTGCTCGACTTTGCCGCCAAAGCGCAAAAATCTGCTGAATTTCTGCGTTTGAACCCACAGGGCCGGGTCCCTGTATTGGTTGACGATGAAACTGTCCTGTTTGAGTCTGCAGCCATTTTGCTTTATCTGACGGAGAAACATCAGCAGCTGGCGCCGTTAGCGGGAAGTCGTGAGCGCGGTTTGTTTTTACAACACATTGCCTTTTTAACCAATAATCTGGCCCCGCAATTCCGGCTGTGGTTCTATCCGGCCGATCTCGGCATGGAACAGTATCCACCGGCATTAAGCCAACAATTGCAAGACAACATCGCGGCACTGTGGCAACAACTTGACGACCAACTGAGCCTGCACGGGCCTTATTTACTGGGTGATACCTTTAGTGCCGCTGATTTAATGCTGACCATGTATATGCGCTGGTCGCGGAATATGCCGCAAACAGCCCTCGCCTGGCCCGCATTACAGCGACTTGCCGATCTGGTCCGCGCCAGACCGAGCTGGCGACAGTTGTATCAGCAGGAGCAACTGACAGAATGGGCCGGCTTTTAATGAACAGGAATTCGTGAACCCTATGCAATTGGTTGAGATCGATAAAAATACCTATAGAAGCCACCTCAATGTGGTGATTGTCTGTGCGGTTGCGGTGTTTTCAGCCTTAGGCGTCGGAATTTCAGCGGCGTTAGTCTATTGGTTTGGTGCTGCGCAAGGGCAAAATTTTTATCTGAATTTACTCGGAGTCAGTAGCGGTGGCGCCATCGCAGCCTGGTGCCTGCACCGGCTGAAAAGTACCCGCTACTTTTATGAAGTCGCTTACGTCTGGGACTTAAAACAGGAACTCAACCTGATTAACCGCAAATTGACGGTATTAAAAAAAGCAGTTGAAGCACAGGACCCGGATGCCATGCTGGTGATGTTGTATAACCTGCAAGGTTCAAAACAGCTGTGGCAACTTGATGATAACCTGCTGAATTTACAAGAGTTAGAACTTGAACTTATTCAGCTTGAACACAAAATCCGCGGTTGTGGTCTGACGCTGGATGCCAACCAGTATCACCGCGGTTTGCTCGAGAAATTTTAATATCCCGGTTAAAGAGTTACCATTAAATCCAAACTAAACAGATGATCTGGCAGCTGTTTTTAATCTCGAAAAGCTAAGTTATTTTTGTATTTTTTTTATTTTCCGGCTGTGAAACCGCATTGAGTTAGACAATAATCAACTTAGTCGTGTCCCACATCTTCTCTGTACATTCGTTACAAGGTTCTTATTTATGACAGTTCAAAATGCCTTATTAACTATTCTGATTGAAAAAGTCCGCACCGATACACTGGTATTGCCAAGTTTGCCTGAAATTGCACTGAAAATTCGTAAGCTTGCGGAAGATCCAGACGTGAATTTAAGCAAAATGGCCGAGATGATTTCACATGACCCGGCCCTTTCCGCCCGTATTATGAAAATCGCCAACAGCGCATTTGTTGGCCGTGGTGTCCACGTGAACACCTTGCAGCAAGCCACCACGCGGATTGGCCTGCGTTATATCAAAAACGTCGTGACGGCGATGGCGATGGAACAGTTGTTTGTGTCAAAAAGTCCAATGATCAAAAAGTTTATGGACCAGGTCTGGGCTGAAACACTCGAACTGACTGCTTTTGCACTGGCTGCTATGCAGCAATACAACTCAAACTATAAGTACACAGCTGTGAACTTTGACACTATGACCTTGGCAGGCCTGGTACACAACATCGGCGCCTTACCTGTGTTAACCGAAGCAGAAAAGCAGTTAGATGTCTTTGGCAATGAAGAATTTGTCAAACAAGCGACGGCATCAATTGCCGGCCCGATTGGCTCCACTATTTTGCGTTCATGGGGTTTCCCTGACGAGCTGATTGAAGTCGCGGAACATTGGGACCATGCTGAGTACCAACCTAAACACCCGTCTTATGTCGATTTCATCCGTATCGCGGCCATAAAACAAGGTCGTTATCATGCTGCCGGCGAGACTGCCGAATTGCTGACACCTTATGTTGAACTCGGTTTGATCCCATCAAACGAGTTTTACCGTGCACCGGAATTTGTAGCGTCATTCAACGAAATCAAACAGTTATTTATCTAAGCTCACACCGAGCAGCCTGAACCGTTAAGGCTGCTCTATTCTTACCAAGTCAATCTGCCAAAACATTTATCACGTATCTATCATTTTATTTACTTTTTTTTTACTGGCATAGGATTATCAATGTCTGGCGGATCCGCCATTCAATGAAAAAGGACTATGCCCATGAAAACAAGGTGGTTTTGGCTCATTTCCGTCTGCTTTAGCATCAGTGTATGCGCGGCAGAAACAATTAACGCAAAACTGTTCGGCAAAATGCCGTTGGTAACACAGGCATCCATTTCACCGGATGGACAGTTTGTTGCCGGAATTTTTCAGGTTGATGGCAAACAAGTGGTGATGACCTCACCCTTTGGACAACACGAAACGACGCCGGTGGTTAGTCTGAAGTTCGCCTCCGACCGGATAGAGTCTGTAGGTTGGGTCAACCCAAAGCGACTGCTCATCAACGCCAGCCGTGCTGAATATCTGCAAGGCCGCTTCTATCGTTTTCATACCATGTACGCGGTTAATGCTGATGGCACCGAACTGCTCGAAATCAAGAACCAGTCAATTTATAAAAAAGCAGAACACAGTGCCATGGCAAGTTTGCAAAGCACGCATTTGTTAAATGACCTGGCCGATGATAACGACCATGTGCTGGTCACTGCTTATGATGAGCGCGACCGCGGATTTGGCGTATTTAAAGTTAACGTTTACAACAGTAAATTCAGCAAAGTTGAAAGCGGCGCAGATGACCGCGCTGGTTTCGCCACTGATCGTGCCGGCCATGTGGTTTTCTCCACTGTACTGAAACAAACGAAACTGAGTGTTGAGTATAAAAGCGCCCCGGACGCGGCGTGGCAATCGCTGCGAACCATTGATTTGGCTGGTGATATCGATTTTACCCCGGTAGGTGTCTCTGAGGATGGTCAATCCGTACTGGTAAATACCGATTATCAAAGTGATTTTAATTATCTGGCCGAGGTAAACTTAAAGACAGCTGAAATCGGCAAACCCTTGTATCAGGTACCTGGTCACGACATCGACGCCACCTATAAAAAAGCCGGGAAGCTCATCGGTTATGGCTACACCAAAGACTTCTTTGAACAGCGTTTTATCGACACGAAACAACAGCAATACAATGAACAGGTGAAGAAGCTGTTTCCAGACCGCCATTCTTATATCACCAGTTACAGTGACGATGGCCAACGGGTGATTATCTACACGGTGAAGGACAATCAGCCAGGCCGATATTTCACGCTCGATTTCAACACCAAAAAAGCAGCATTCTGGTTTAGTCAGTATCCACACCTGGAAAAGATACCATTGCCGCCAGTGAATAATTTCAGTTTCAACAGCCGTGATGGTTTAACTCTGAGTGGTTACCTAACAACGCCGCTGAATAAAGAGAAACCAGCACCGATTATTCTGTTCCCACATGGCGGTCCACAGGCTCGTGATAACAAAGGCTTTGACCCTTTTGTGCAATTTTTTACTTCGATGGGTTATGCCGTGCTGCAGGTGAATTTCCGCGGGTCATCCGGTTTTGGCAATAAATTTGAAGCTGCCGGCTATCAGCAATGGGGTAAACAAATGCAAGACGACCTGATGGACGCCTTACAGGCTGTCGCGGCCAATCCGGTTGTCGACAGCAGCCGCAGCTGTCTGGTCGGTGCCAGTTATGGCGGTTATGCCGCGATGGTTGGCAGTTATCGTGACAGCGCTAAATTCAACTGTTTTATTGCGATCTCCGGCATCTCAGATCTGGCGGCGATGCTGCGCACAGACGGCGCTCATAATGAGGCGATGAAAGCCGTGCAGCGCACGCTGATTGGAGATTATGAGAAAAACAGTGCGGCGCTGGATGCCGTGTCAGCTATTTCACATCTGGACGCGATTAAAAAGCCGCTGCTGCTTATTCATGGCGTCAAAGACACCCGCGTTTCGTATACACAATCAGAAGAACTTTATCAGGCATTAAAACGTCGCGGCGTCAATGTCAGTTACCTCGAACAAAAAGACGGCACCCACTTTTTTGATACTGAACAAGAACGCACCGAAGCATTTGCTGCCATGGAAACGTTCTTGCGACAACACTTGCCACTCTGACTTGTGCAACTGACAGACAAAAAAGCCAGCGTTCACGCTGGCTTTTTACTACCAACCAACTCAGGCGGCCTGAAATAACGCCTGATGTAATTCCTTCACCACGCCCGGCGCTTCAGCATCCTGCACCAGGAAACAGAGGTTATGCCGGCTGGCGCCGTGACAAATCAACCGCATATTGATTTGCTCCAGTGCCTGGAATAAAGAACCGGTGATACCCCGGGTGCTGTGCAGGTGATTGCCGATGACAGCGACCAGGCTCAGGCCCTGCTCTACGGTTACTTCGGAGAATTCCCGTAAGGCGGCAAGTGCTGGCTCAATCGCAGTGCCAAAAGCGCTGCCCGGCGCGTCATCTAACGTCAGCGCCACGCTGATCTCCGATGTCGTCACCAAATCTACCGAAATCTGATGCTGGCTTAAAATGGCAAAAACGCGGGTTAAAAAGCCGGCAGCATGCAGCATTGCCGGGCTTTTTACCGTAATAAGTGTCTGGTTTTTCCTAAGCGCAATAGCGCGGTAAGACGGCCGCGCATCCACTTGTTTGGAGATCCAGGTGCCACCGGCTTCCGGCTCGCGGCTGGAACCAACAAAGACCGGAATATTCTGGCGCATCGCCGGAATTAACGTGGCCGGGTGCAGGACTTTGGCGCCAAAAGTCGCCATTTCCGCCGCTTCGTCGAAGCTGATTTCCGGAATACATCGCGCGTCCGGCGTCAGGCGTGGATCAGTGGTGAAGATACCCACCACGTCAGTCCAGATTTGCACCACTTTAGCGCCAATAGCTTCGCCCAGAATCGCAGCGCTATAGTCTGAACCACCGCGGCCCAGTGTAGTAGTCTGATTGGCACTGTCGGCACCGATAAAACCTTGGGTAACAATAATTTGCGATTGTAGCAATGGGGTCAGATATTGTGTACAAAGCGCGGCAACCTGCTCAATTTGTGGCTCACCTTTACCAAACCGAGAATCTGTCCGCAGCACCTGACGCACATCAAAACTGCTGACCGCAGCCCCGCGCTCAGCCAGCACCTGCGCAAACAAGACTGAACTCAAGCGCTCACCAAATGATTGCACCAGATCTTTTTCGCTGTCGGTAAATGCCACAGTGCGGCCAATCAAGGTTTTGAGTTCAAGCAACAGCTGTTCAATGGCGGCGCCAACTGCAGCTTGCTGCTGCAGTTTTTCCAGCACCGCATAGGTAATGCGCTCAATACCGGCGTAATGGGCAAAACGCCCTTCGATGATATCTTCTTTGGTGATGGCAACGAGCAGATTCGTCACACCGGAACTGGCGCTGACCACGACTAAGCGAATGGCAGGATCAGCCAGTACAATATCCGCGCAACGTGACATGGCCGTGAAATCTGCAACTGAAGTACCGCCAAATTTGGCGACGATGAATTGATTAGACAAGGTGTCTCTCCTTATGAACAAAATAAGCAGAGCATGGCATTTGCAGAGCAACAATCAGATACAACTAACCCCGGACGCAACAGCGCGGTGTTGTTGTCTACTTGCAGACACAACAAAGGCCAGAAGCTCTCCACCGAAGTTTCAGGTGACAGTCGCAGGGATTCAGCCCTGACAACCGAAAAACATGTTGCTACAGCATGTTTTCCTCGGCGTTCATCCCCCTCCTTCAGTCTGCGGTGTATAGCCACCTGAACTGAACTACCTGGTGAACGCTCCTCTTCTGGTCTATCAGAATGATTGACGCCGCTACCTTAGCTGGTCTGAAGCCAAAAGGCAACAGCCTTTTAGACGGCTGTAATAAAATTACATTTTACCGTCAGCTCAGCTGAGAGGACAGCAATAAAAAACGGCGCCATATAGCGCCGTTTTTGCCTGATAGACAGTTATAGCTTTAGCCAGCCAGCTGTCCGCTAAAGAACACCCCGGCGTAGCCCAGGCTATAACACAGCAATAAATAACCGCCCATTTTCAGGTAAGTGCCGAACGTCAGCTCTTTTAATTTGCTCATGGCGATAATACCGGCCGCTGAGCCGATAATTAACAGCGACCCACCAACACCTACGGCATAAGTCAGCATCAGCCATTCCACAGTCGTCAGCACTAAATCAGCTTTTAGTAAGGCGGCAGTCAGCGGCACGTTATCGATCAATGCCGACGACAGTCCCATCAGATAGTTCGCCTGCACCGGTGGTAATACGGCGTATAAATCGGTGAAATTCTTCAGGAAATGCAGTTCTTTTAACACGCCGACTAACAACAGCACGCCGAGGAAGAACAGCAGCGTTTCAAATTCCACTTCACGCACATAGTTCAGAATGCTTTGTGTGGCTTTTTTGCGAAATAAAAACTGCGCGCTTAAGAACATCACACCCAGACCGAATAAAAAGGTCAGCACCGGCGGAATTGAAAACAGAATATTAAATAATAAAGTAGCGAAAATCGTAGTGACAAAAATCCCGGCAATCACCGCATCACGTTTTTCAAACGGCTTGGTATTTTTTTCCACGGTCAGCGGTTGATTCATGCCACGGGACAGCAAAATCGCCAGTAACATGACAGCACCAAATGCCGGTGGCACCAGCCACAGCAAGTTCGGGATGGTGACTTTATCGGCCAGGAAAAACATCAGCGTGGTGACATCACCGGTGATTAAGGACACGCCGCCACTGTTTACCGCAAAGATGATCAGCGCGCCAAATTTGATTTTCTTCGCTGCTTCCAGTTTCACACCGGAGATCACCGCAATAGTCACCAGCGTGGCTGTGACGTTGTCGGCAAAAGACGAGAACACA
>CAMLNG010000099.1 GCA_946481195.1 uncultured Chromatiaceae bacterium | reverse complement strand
GCAATACCGAGCAGCGACGACCCAAATGGCCCCAGTTTCTTTTCGACAGCGCTTCCTTCAGCTGCTTGGTTTGTACCAGCCCAATGAACAACATCTGGCAGCGATCACACTGCGCCACCGCTTAAAAGTGGTGGCGGCGGCCTTTGTCGCTTTGTTGCTGGTTTCGCAAATCAGTCAGTGGTATCTGGCCGGCAGTGGTCATGTGTTACTGTTGGCATCAATGGGTGCCTCGGCGGTGTTGTTATTTGGTTTGCCCGGCAGCCCGCTGGCCAAACCAGCGGTGTTTTTGTGGGGCCACCTTTTGCCGGCAGCGATAGGCCTAGCCTGCAGCCATATGTTTAGCAGTTTTCCGCTGATGGCCGCAGCCACCATCGCCATGGTGTTGTTTGTGATGTATTTGTTTGAAGCCATGCATCCGCCGGGCGGCGCCACTGCGTTAGTGCCGGTGATCGCCACAACCACGGGCAATGCGCCCGGCCTTGATTTTCTGCTGTTTCCGGTCGGGCTGAATTTATTGGTGATGCTGAGCGTAAGTTTGTTATTGCAACGTTACCTGCGACCGCAGCGCCAAGCGGTACCGGGGCCGGGCACGCCGATCACCACCGATCTGCAGCCATTAAGCCGCAGTCAGCTGCAGCATGAAGATTTACAGGCGGCGATGGATAAGTTTCAGTCGGTGCTGGATATCAGTGAAGCCGATCTGGTGCAGCTTTTCAGCCTGGCGCAACAACATGCCCAGAGCCGCCAGCACTCAGCGGTAAGCTGTGCCGATATTATGGCGAAGGATTTAGTCACGGTCAGCCCGCAAACGCCGCTATCAGAAGCCTGGTCGCTGCTGCGCCAGCATAAAATCAGTATGTTGCCAGTGGTCAGCGCCGATGATCGTTTGGTCGGGGTGATCTCGGTGCCGGATTTTCTGAAAGATTTGGCTTTACCTGAACTGACCGGGACCCGTCAGCATTTACGTAGTCTGTGGCTACACCTGCGGAGAAAATGGCGCATGCAACAGGGTCTGCGGCAGAACAACGTCGTAGATAAAATGAGTACACGGCTGGTAGTTGCTGCACCGGACGATCCGATCACCGTGTTAGTGCCGCTGCTGGCTAATAATGGCCTGCATCATGTACCTATTGTGGCTGCCGACCAAAAACTCTGTGGTGTGGTCACGCAATCGGACCTGATGGCGGCACTGGTTCACCAAACGTTAGCCCATCAAAGGCTGGCTTAAGAAAATACGGGTTACCTACTAATGGTTATCTAACTGTTTCTATTGGTATTTTTCACATAAAGCAGCGCTTGCGCCTTACAATGGACGCAGCGAACCGCATGAGGAAAACCAAGATGAAACGCGCGTTATGGCTGGCCACTCTGGCCATCGGCTCTTTGGCCACCAACACAGCTGCCGCTGCGGCAAACAATCCATTCTGGCAAGATTCTACCGTCAAATGGAACTTCCGTTATCGCCTCGAACAAGTGCAACCTGATGGCCAGCCCGAGGATGCTTTAGCCTCGACATTGCGCAGCCGACTCACAGTCAATACTGGCAAATGGACATTGGCTGCCAATCAAAGTATCAGTGCGTTGATTGAAGCAGATCATGTCGCTGTGATCGGTGGCGAGACTTACAACAATACAGTAAATGGTTTTAGCAGATACGCCACAATTGCAGATCCGGACGGCCTGGATTTAAATCAGGCGGCTCTGTTATTTAAAGCGGGTGATGCCAGTCAGATTACGCTTGGCCGGCAGCGTCTGAACTTCGGCGACCAGCGTTTTATTGGCAGTGTTGGTTGGCGGCAGAATGAACAGACCTTTGATGGGATCAGACTAGTACAGAGCTTCGGCAGTGCAGTGCAACTCGATCTTGCCAGTTTACATAATGCCAACCGGGTGTTTGGCCCGGATGGTCCGAATGCCGATCTACATGGGCGCTTTAATTTGGCGCAAGCCAATTGGACAGTAAAACCGGAACATGTGCTGCAAGGCTACTTGTATGACCTCGATTTTGACAACCTGGTGGCTCGTTCCAGCAGCACGCGCGGATTGGATTACAAAGGTGCGGCCCAAGGTTTCAAATGGCAGATAGCACATGCAAATCAACAAGATGCCCACCAAGCCACCACCAATTACAATGTTGACTATCACCGGATGGAATTGAGTTATCCCATCAGTAAAGTCACAGTCAAAGGGATTGTAGAGAGGTTAGGTTCTGACGGTAAAGTGGCATTCCAAACGCCATTCGCGACTTTGCATGCCTTTAACGGTTTTGCTGATTTGTTTTTGACGACGCCAGTCAATGGCTTAAGGGAGCAAGCTGTACAGCTGGCTTTCCCATTAATGAAAACAAAAGCAACTTTGTCCTGGCACCGTTTCAACAGTGACTATGCCGATATTCATTACGGCAATGAAGTCGATGCGACGCTGGCCTATGAAGTGAACCCACAATGGCAAGTGTTGGGTAAAGTCGCTTTTTATCAGGCAGATAAATTTCAGGCAGATACTCGTAAATTATGGTTGATGGTGACTTATCAGCCTTAACACACTTTAACTCTCTCGGCCCGACAACTCCACGTCGGTTTTTTGCAGCGCCATTTCAGCTTGATTTGGCGCTCTTTTTATTGCGAATTGCAAACTTTTCTACGACCTGCTCAGCCACTTCCGCTAGTGTTTCCTGCCTATCCATGGCCAGTTTCTGTAATTGGTGATGCGCTTGTTGCTCAGTCAGCTGATGCTGGTCGATTAACAACAGTTTTGCTCTTTGAATAATTTTTAGTTCTTGTACCGCAATCCTCGCATTACATAACTCTGCCTCAATACTTGAGATGTAGTGTGACTGCTCCCGCAACAAGTGCAGCAGTGAAGCTTGTTCCGGATATTTTGAAGCAGTTGGAAAGAGAGGCGGTACTTCATCAGCAACAATTCCGGCCGGTTCAGACCGATGATGTTGTAGTAAACGCTGTTCTTTATCGTAGGTTTGTCTCGAGTTGGTCAGTTGCTGTTCCAGGTTCGCTTTGACGGGCTCTAACATACTGTGTAACACATCAATCCGTTGAGTGGCGCATTGGTACCACAGCTCTGCTAATGCTGGCGACGCCTGTGAGTGAAGACACAGGCCAAGCATCAGCTGTTTCAGTTCAGCATACTGTTGGTCAGTACCTTGCTCAAAGTAGGGCCGATACTGCAGACAACTTCCGGTATCGATTGCCGGCCAAAGTGCCTGTAAAGCATCGTGTTGAGACTGCCCCAGTACTTGCAGTCGCTCTGCCAGCTCTGCACCAGCCGCTTTACCAGAAAATGCAATGACTCCCCAGGCACGTTCCTGTCCCGCATACTCTTTGGCTTGTAATAGATAGATCAGGCTAAGCACCGACCTGCTGACCTGCGCAGAAACCGACAGTCCTGCCGCTTCAATCACCACATCAAGCCAAAGACGGATCAATACTGAGTACTGCTCACAGGGTGTCTGACTGACTTCCTGCTGCAACTGGTAGCGCTGTACAGATTTTCTGATCTCCGCTAAGTCAAAACTACTTTGCAACGCCAATGCAATCGAAGTTTGCAATCGTGCCGCACTGATGTAGCCCGACGACATAATGTTTTGTATCACCCGAGCGGTATTTTCAAGGGCCCGCTCCACTAATTTGGCCTGATCAGTCAGCTGGTTCTGGAATGAGGTCTGTGGTGTATACATCACCAAATTGCTGAGTCCACGCTCGCGTTGCAGGTGGTGAACGACATCGCCGATTTGAGTCACTAACTCAATCAGCGCATGGAGCTGCCGCAACGCAACCAAATCTTGCTGCTTTGCTGCCAACAATAAACGAAGCACTAATGGGTCCATTGGAACTCAGCATCTATTTCAAGGAACTTTGCTATCGCAAATGCTGTTCCAACATAGCAAATGCAAGCCTATACCACTGATTTATATAGCGTATATTGCCAATAGGCATTCAGTACGCGAACACTTCAAAATTCAGACGTGCGCTATGCCTGTGCAACCCCTGCACTGATATGGCGCACCGTTAAGACTATGCAGGACACACTAAAAATCTTTTTCTATAGATATGAAAGACTTAACTATCTAGCAAATATGGCATCTGAAATGCATTAATTAGAAGGCGGAATAACCGCAGCAATTACCACAGAATATTGGACAAAGGCGTCCGCTCCTCATCAGAGGGCGGACGCTTTTTTTTGTACACAGCACAAAAAGGAAAAACTATGGCTTATCTCATTCCCGCTGAGTTTGTCACCAAAATGGTCGACGCTGGCGAATCAAAGATTTTTATGTCAACCCGGGATACTTTGATCCGTGCCTTTATGGCAGGCGCTATTCTAGCGCTGGCAGCAGTGTTTGCCGTGACCGTCTCTGTACAAACCGGGTCACCGTTGGCTGGCGCTATGTTGTTTCCGGTTGGTTTTATCATGTTGTATTTAATGGGTTTTGATTTGTTAACCGGTGTGTTTGTGTTAACACCTTTAGCATGGTTAGATAAACGCCCTGGCGTGACCATCAGCGGTATTTTGCGAAACTGGGGATTAGTATTCTGCGGCAATTTCGCTGGTGCGTTAACGGTTGCGTTCATGATGGCCTTTGTATTCACGATGGGGTTTGATGCCCCGGCCGGTCCTGTCGGTGAAAAGCTGGCTGGCGTTGGTGAAGCCAGAACCGTGGGTTATGCCGCACATGGCGTTAGCGGATGGCTGACTATCTTTTTACGCGGCATGCTGTGTAACTGGATGGTATCGATGGGTGTCGTTGGCGCCATGATATCCACCAATGTCAGTGGCAAAGTGATCGCGATGTGGATGCCGATCATGCTGTTCTTTTATATGGTATTCGAGCATTCGGTCGTCAATATGTTTCTGTTTCCTTTTGCCTTGATGATGGGCGGCGATTTTTCCGTGATGGACTATCTGCTGTGGAACGAGATCCCGACAGCACTGGGCAATCTGGTGGGTGGTTTGGCATTTACCGGTCTCACTTTGTATAGCACTCACTACAAAACGGCACCGAAGCGGGATTTGTTGAACACCAGCAGTTACAGTACGAATAAAAAGGCCGCCTGATAGTGGGTTTGCAATTAAATATCGGCCAGTACAGTACCGCTGGCCGTAAATCGATCAATCAGGACTTTATTGACTGCAGCCTGCCTGCCAGAGCACTTTTGCAGGAAAAAGGTGCCGTATTGGCCATCGCAGATGGGATTGGCAGCAGTCAGGTCAGTCAGATCGCCAGTGAAACTGCAGTGCGCAGTTTTATTCTGGATTATTTTGCGACCAATCCTGCCTGGTCAGTGCAGCATGCAGGTCAACAGGTGTTGCAGGCCTGCCATCGTTGGCTCTATCAGCAAAACAGACATAGCAGCTACGGGCAGGATCCCGATAAAGGCTATTGCTGCGCCTTTTCGGCGGTGATTTTCCGGCAAAAACAGGCACATCTGTTTCATGTCGGAGATTGCCGGATCTATTTGTATCGGCAGTCAAGATTGTCACAGCTCACCCGTGACCAGCGTACCTGGCAAGCGAATCAACTATTGCTGAGCCAGGCCCTTGGCGCCCAACCCACTATTTTGCCTGACTATCAGCAACTCGATATCGCAGTTGACGACCTTTTTCTACTGGCATCCGATGGCTTTTTTGAGTTTATCGAGCAAAGTGAGTTAGCGGATGTGCTGGCTCAGGCGAATCAGGTTGAAGATCTCACGGAGATGGCCCGGCAACTTGCAGACATCGCGCTCGCCAATGGCAGCGATGATAATATTTCAGTGCAACTTGCCTTGGTCAGGCAGCTCCCTGTGGAGACCACCTTGCCAGGTGGCTCGCTAGAAGAGCTGCCACTACCGCCGCTTCTGCATGAAGGTAGTCAGTTTGATGGACTTACTGTTATACGGGTACTCAGCCAAAGTAACCGCAGTCATTTATATCTGGTTGAATTACCTGCCGGTCAACAAGCTGTGTTAAAAGCGCCGTCGCTCGAATTGGCGGCAGACGATGCCTATCTCGAGAGTCTGCTGCGTGAAGAATGGATCGCGAATCGGGTACATAGCCCCTATGTGCTTCGTGCGGCAAGCATTGAACATCATCGGACCGCCCTTTACAGCTTGTTTGAATTCATTCCCGGTGAAACGTTACATCAATGGCGCTTACGACAACCTCAACCAGATCTTAATCAGGTGATTGATATCGTTGAACAAGCAGGCAAAGCTTTGCAGGCGCTACACCGCGCGGAGATCCTGCACCAGGACATACGGCCTGATAACGTGATGTTGGATCAACAAGGTCAGGTTAGAGTGATCGACTTTGGTGCTGCACGACTTGCAGGTTTACAGGCAGATCATGAAGTCGCAGGTTTAATTCCGGGCACCGCGCTTTTTACCGCTCCTGAATATTTCACCGGCCAGGCCGGCAGTACTCAATCTGATCTGTATTCATTAGCAGCGCTTTGCTATTACCTGCTTACTGGACAATCGCCCTATGGGCCGGACATTGCACGTTGTAAAAATCTGCCAGCTCAGCAAAAGCTCAGTTATAGGCCGATCATTGGTCAACATGCTGATTGGCCAGAATGGCTGGATCTGACTTTGCAAAAAGCATTGCAAGTTGATCCATTAAAACGCTATCAGCACCTTTCAGAATTTTTATATGACTTACGTCACCCGAATCCGGGGCTTTGGCGTGAGTTGACGCTACAAGTCGCCTACCCGGTACGAATTTGGCAAACGATCTGTTATCTGCAGACATTGCTCATTCTCTGGCTATTGTTGGTTGTGAACTAATTTAGTGACTGGGACGCATGCTTGTTACACCGCGTCCCATCCGCTCATCTTTGACAACAAGGTCATTCATT
The DNA here is from genome assembly GCA_946481195.1 of uncultured Chromatiaceae bacterium. Next base: position 3,301 of record CAMLNG010000099.1, on the reverse strand, counting down.
GAGCCATTGATTTGTCAGAACTTGGCTAACAGCTGTATCCAGTACTTGCTGGTATCTGTCAAATAGTGTTTGGCATCATACTGCGCCGCTTTTACTAGCAAACCATACTGCGGACTGAATTTGTATTGCAGCGTTGTATTGAGTTCATTGCCGTAATCCATGTTGCCTGTAGCCGCATCTAACCAGTGATATTGCAGTTGCAAGTCCCATTTCGGTTGCACATAACCAGCCTTGAGCTGGAGGTCTTTCACACCATTCGCCGGTGTATTGAGGAACTTATCAGCATATCCCTGAAACTTATGCAAAGTTGCCAGTGGCGTGGTAAAACCCACACCATTGTCTGAGCCCAGTTTTTCATAACCAGCCCCAATCAGATAAGTCTGGTAAGTCAACTGACCTTCGATATTCTGGTAAGACGCCTGATAAGACTTCGGATTATCGGCAGCTTCCTGTTGCGTTGCGATTGCCGCAGCCCATTGCCAACTGAGTGCGCCTGTCTGACCGCTTTGCTGATAGTCCAGGCCCAAAGTCCGATTCGACTGCAGCGGAGCTTCGCGGAAGTCCATGTCATAGGCATAGGCTTTTAATTGCTGTGTGGCAGAGATGGCGTAATTCAGATCCAGCAAATGAATATTGCTACGCCAGTCACCTTGCGGGCTCTTGCTACCAAAGACCCGGTTGACTCTGTTACTGAAGCTGTAATCCATTTTGACTGCTGAACTGAGCTGCTTCTGATAGCGAATCGCATCAAAAGTCTGTTCGTTTTGCCGCCAGCCCACGCTACCAACAAAACGCTCATTACCAAGCGCCAGCTTTTGCCGGCCTATTTTCAGCTGATGGCCTTGATGCTGGTATTGCACGAACACCTGATTTAAATCACTGCCTGCCGGGTCTGCAATCAACGGATATTGTGTTTTACCGTTGAAACTATTGTTGTAGCTGGTATCCCCCAGCTCGGCGACATAATCAAACTCAACACCAGCGCTGAATTGCTCAGTGATCCCCTGCAGTACAGTCAGTCGCGATAGCAAGGTACTGGCCAAGGCGTTTTCAGCCAGTCCATCCTGATCAACGCTTTCCAATCGAAAACGAAATAGCCAATTGACACTTTGTTGCCCGGCTTTTAACGTCGCTGCTGTTGCCGGCGCGACAGTAAACGCGGGTTGTGTTGTTTGCGCAGCTAATGACAGCGGCAGTAAAGCCAGCGCCGCCACGTGAAGGTTCATACATAAGGTGAACTTGTTTTTTCGCCCGGTTGTTACAGGTGTTAAAGCCATCATAAACGCTCCTTTTTACAGTTTTTTGGCGACACAATGCCTCGGAAGTCAATCCGACAATTTTGTGCGGTTTAAATGGCCTTTGGCCTGAGATTTAAAAGACCTGCAGCAGGTTTTCAGGGACCTTTAGCAAGGCTCGGGAGACTGCCATTGGCGTACTGACAACCAGTCCAATAACAATCAGTGTTGGACCCGACAGCGGATTGGGCCCTCGCTGGTGGCAGGCATAACGGGCACAGATATCAGCTAGATTTCCGGTCAGTTGTTGTTGAGCATCGGTACTTACTTGATCAAGCAAGGCAACCGGCATTTCACCGGGCCAGCCGACATTCATCAGGCCAAGGCACAACTCATTAAGACGGTTTAATCCCATGTACACCACTAAAGTGGGATTATTGCCATATTGATAGCGATAGTTTTGCCAGTCTGGCTGGCGACTGGGATCGGCAAACTGTGCCGTCAAAAACTGTACTGCGGTTGCCTGACCACGGGCGGTTAACGCAATCCCGCTATAGGCACTGGCAGCACAAGCACTGGTGATCCCAGGGACTATGGCAAATCGTAATCCGGCCTGTTCCAGCGCTTCGGCCTCTTCACTGACCCGGCCAAAAATAGTCGGATCACCGCCTTTGAGACGGACGATCACTTTGTCCGCTGTGACGCTGAGCCTGCCATATTCTACTAATAGCTGGTTGATCTGCGCTTGCGGCATCGCGTGCTGACCGGCGCGTTTGCCGACGTAGATCTGTTGGCAACTGCGTCGGCACAAGGCCAACACTTGCGGGGATACCAGATTGTCATACAAAACAACATCTGCAGCGCGTAATAACCGTTCACCTTTTCGCGTTAACAGCTCCGGATCGCCAGGTCCTGCACCCAGCAAATAGACTCCGGGAATCGTTTCGCCGCACGCCGGCAGCGGGACTGTGCGTCGGGTCGCACCAGCAATATAATCACCGAGGTTGCTGCCAAAACTATTGCCAAACTGGCGCAAATTGAGGCCAGCTTGCTGGAAAAAACTTAGTACACTCATATCACACTCCCGCAGCTGGTCTTGCGCCAGTTTGCTGTTGCTGCATCCGTAAAAAAGCCGGTATACCCTGTCGCTTTAATTAGTCACTTTAATTTGTCGCTCGACCTGTGAAGCACTGCGTGATCAGGCTGCGACAGCGTCTACCGCGACCGGCTGGCTGCCAATCAGGACCTTGTGATGTGACAACATCACCGGATACACCGGCACACTCAACGACGGGTCTTGCAAACACTGGCCGGTGCGCAAGCAAAAATGTTGTTTGTACAAGGGCGAAGCGACAACCAGCTTGTCGCCAACAGCCCCTAAAATGCCGCGTGATAACACGTTGGCGCCACCCACTGGATCAAAATTGCCGACGGCAAACAATTCGCCGGCCCCGACCGAATCGTCGGGACGTAACCAGAACAGTGCAACCTGTTGCTCTGCCACTAACACGCAAACACCACTATTTTCGACCAAATCGTCGAGACTACAGATCTCCTGAAAGCTCATGCGATACTCTCCTCTGTCAGATTTTTAACTGGGATTTGAAGCTGAAATTGTTGCTTTTCCTCTGCCGTCGCCGGGCGGATTTGGGCGCGCTCTTCGACAAACAAAATGTTCGAATCGGCCTTATCACTATTTACAAAATGCCTGAAACGTTTGAGTGCTTGCGGATCGTCAAGCGTTGCTTTCCATTCACAAGCGTATGTTCCTGCCAAGCGTTGCATTTGGGCTTCGAGCTCAGCAGCGATGCCAAGGCTGTCGTTGATCACAACGTCTTGCAGGTACGCGAGCCCACCGTCCAGCTTCTCGAGCCACACGGATGTGCGCGTCAGGCGGTCGGCTGTTTTGATGTAAAACATCAGGATACGGTCGATGTAACGAATTAAGGTGTCTGTGTCGAGGTCGGTGGCAAAGAGATCGGCATGACGTGGACGCATGCCACCGTTCCCACAAACGTACAAATTCCAGCCGCGTTCTGTGGCAATAATACCGATGTCTTTGCTTT
>CAMLNG010000098.1 GCA_946481195.1 uncultured Chromatiaceae bacterium | reverse complement strand
AGTATCGGACGATAAATCCCACGGCAAAAACACCGCGGCAAATTTGCCGATGCCCTGAAAACCATAAGCGACAAAACCAATAGCGCTGACCACGGCAAATAACACCACCACGCCCTGACACCACAAACTGCCGGGGCCGTCGCCAAAGCGGCTTTTCAGCCAGTCGGCGCCGGTTAAGGCGTTGGAGCGGCGCAGCCAGGCCGACAAATACACCATCAGGAATACCTGATTAAAGATCGGCCAGACCCAAGGCAACCAGGCGCTTTTCAGGCCATACAGAAAACAAACAGTGACCAGCCACATAGTGCCGGCGATATCAAACATACCGGAGGCGTTGGACACCCCCAGCAACCACCAGGGCATGGTTTTACCGGCGAGGAAATATTCCTGCAGGTTGGCGCCGGCGCGGCGCGACACCCAAAGGCCGAGCCACAAAGTGCCAAGCAGATAAGCGACGATGACGGCGCCATCAAGCCAGCCCAGTTGCATCGCGGTTTGCATATTGTTCATTACGGAATTCCTGTCCTGTCCGTCCCGGCCTAAGCGACTGTATCAGCAATAGAATAACAACGCAGCGACGCCATCAGCTGCTGACAGGCAGCGTCGCTCAGGCTTTCGCTGAGCCCGGTTACATCCAGCGTCACACTGCGGGCCTGGCCCGGCAACAGATCAAAGAAGTTGTCGGAGAAATTCCACACCTGCTGCGGTGCTTCTGGCAGCGTCACAGACAGCCAAAGCTGGCGTAATAACCAGTCACTTTGCAGCCTGAGGACTAGCTGGTTGCCGTGGCGCTGCCACTGCAGGCTTGGGGCGCGCGCTTTTAAATCCTGCGCCAGCGGCGGCACAAAATAGTACAACTGTTCTGCCAGCAACTGTTCCTCAGCCCCAACTAAGCGGGCCTGCAGCACAGTGCGCTCTGGCGCGTCGACCAAGGGCTGGCCGTGCCACACTTGTGTGCTTTGAAGCGCTGGCACCTGCAGCGCCTGTTGTTGCTGCCACAGCACATTGCCGGCGAAATCCAGCAGCTGCAGTTCGAGTGTCGCCTCGAGCGCCTCGCGGCTGTCCGACACCAGCTGTAAGGCTAAAGCGCCGTCATCGCTCAGACTAAACACCAGCAACTGCGGTGCAAAGGAGCGTTTGGCCTGATAATGCAGCGCTTTCCACTGGCCATAATAATCGATGCCAGACCAGCTCGCGGCCGGCCAGGTGTCGTTCAGCTGCCAGTACAAAGTACCCATACAAAACGGCATGGCTTTGCGGTGTGCTTCAAACGCCTGACGCATACCCTGCGCCTGCTGCACCTGGCTTAAATAAGTCAGCGCGGTGAAATCAGCAGGCTTCGCATATTCACCCTGCATATAACTTTGAATTAACTGATTACCACGCGGATGCTTCTGGTGCACCTTAAAGGCGGCGGCCTGCAGATCCCAGTCGGTGGGTTCAAGGAAACGGCGGAAACTGTCGGGTAGCGGAAAAGACTGAAAGCCATATTCAGTCATAAAACGCGGCACCCGACGGGCGAATTCGCTAAAAGGCGCTTCACCATGCCAGACGCCCCAATAATGCTGGTTGCCGATATGGTCGGTGTTATCTTCCCAGAAGCCCTGCGGGCTGGAGCGCAGATAAAAGCTGGTTGGGTCCAGTTCTTTCAGCACCTTGGGCAATAACTCACCAAATAACGCATGGTAATCCTGTTTCAGCTGCTGCCACTGCGTGTCGCTGTAACCAAATTTGGCCGGCCAGTCCCACCAGGCGATGCCCATATCCACTTCATTGTTGCCACACCAGAGGGCGACGGACGGATGGCGGCGCAGGCGGCGTACATTGGCGCGCGCCTCAACTTCTACATTGGCCAGGAAGTCGGGCGTTGCCGGATAGAGGCTACAGGCGAACATAAAGTCCTGCCAAATCAACACACCGTGCTTATCTGCCAGCTGATAAAAATACTCGTCCTGATAATAACCACCGCCCCAGACCCGCAGCATATTCATGCCAGCGCTGGTGACCGCGGCAAATTCTGCATCAAGCCGCGCTTGAGTGATTTGCGCCGGGAAGGCATCGGCCGGAATATAGTTCGCGCCTTTGCAAAACACCGGCACGCCGTTCACTTTGAGGTAAAAACACACACCGTCAGCGTCCGGTTCGTTGATGACTTCAATCTGGCGAATGCCGACTGGCAAGCTCTGCTGAACAACAGTTGCTCCGCCAACTTGCAGTCGCAGCACAAATGGATATAAAAATGCTTCGCCAAAACCGGCCGGCCACCACAGCTGCGGGTTGTCGACCTGAACTTTAAACTGCAGCGTCTGACTGCCGGCTTTCGGCGTGACCGCCACGAATTGACTGCACTGCAACAAGTTACAACTCAGTTCAAGTTGCAGTTCTGCCAGCTGTAATTCAGCGGCAGTGCCAAGCTCAAGCCCGGCTTCGATCAGCAGCTCTGCCCTGGTTTCGCTAACCGACAACACTGTGGCATGACTGTCAACAATCTGGCCCAACGGCACGCATTGCAGATAAATCGGCCGCCAGATGCCGCTGGAAACAAAACGCGGGCCCCAGTCCCAGCCAAAATGGCAAGGCGCTTTGCGTACAAACACCGACAGCTTGTCATCTGATTTGTCATTCTCGGCCGGATAAATCAGCCCGGCCGCCTGCTGTTGTGGTCTGGCCCGCAGAATTGGCGAACGAAAGGTCAGTTCCAGCTGGTTAGTGCCGACCCGCAAAGCCTCAGCCAGCGCAAAAGACCAGGGCACAAACATGTTGTTGGTCTCGCCCAGCAACAAGCCGTTTAAGCGCACTTCGCAAAATGTATCAAGGCCATCGGCCTGCAACAACCACTGGCCTTGGTTGAGCTCAGCACTGCTTAATTCAAACTGACACTGATATACCCAGTCGCTCAGTTCAATGTCCTGCAGCTGTGTTTCATTGGCGCCAAAAAACGGATCAGGAATAGCGCCAGCGGCCAGCAAATCGGTGAAGTTACAGCCCGGTACTGTGGCGGCAACCGGCGCGGTGATGCGCAAAAATGGCGTCGCAGCCGTGGGTAGCTGAATTAATTGCCACTGGGTCAAAGCCCGTTCCAGGCACATTGCAGGCGCAACAAGGGCAGAGGCTGGCGCTGACGCGGCAGCAGAAGTGTTTATATTCAAACGATAATCCTCAGAAAATAATTCAGCCTTGCTGACAACTTAATGAGCCACTGAGTTGCAGCAGCACGGCCTGTAACAAATCAGCCTGCACCAGACCTTGCTGCTGCACCGCAGAATGCAGATGAAAGGAATAAGCGCTGTCTGGCGGCAACTGCGCCCGGATGGCGGCGATATTGCCGGCATTGATACCACCGCCAATCACCAGCTCAGGCCCCCCGGCCGCCAGAAAGGCCTGCAGCTGGGGGATGCCCTGCGTCGCCGGTAATTGGCTCTGCCAGGAAGTGCCGGCCGACAGCACACGTTTTACCGGTAAAGTCTGCAGCTGCACCCAGGCCAGACTTTGGTTGGCGCAGGCGTCAATGGCGCGGTGTACCGCCACAGTCAGGCCGAGGTCAGTGGCAAAACCACAAAGTTCGGTCAGTGCTGCCATATCAAGCTGCTGTGCCGGCGTGAGTACCCCAAGTACCACCGCATCAGCGCCGGCGACAGCAAGCTGCACCAGTTCGCTTTGCATCTGATACAACTCGCTGCGCTGATAACAAAAATCGCCACCACGCGGGCGCAACATCGCCACCAGCCCCGGGCCGTCGCCCCAGTGCTGTCGTGCCAGTGCAACCTGCGCCGGAGTTGGCGTCAGGCCGTCCTGATCCATCCGGCTGCACAGTTCCAGCCTCGCCACGCCAAACTCACGCGCCAGTGCGACATTGACCGCCAGATGGGTCTCGGTTTGCAGACAAAGTTCCAGTTGGGTCATGGCTTGGCTCCCGCTACAGCACTGTCTGTCAGGGAGATTTGCCCAAGCCGCAGCTGCAGCTTGGCCGGGCGTGTTGTACTGAGTTCTAAACTCAGCCGCTGCAGCGTCTGGCCTTTTAGTGCAGATAAATCAACTTGCTGCGCCTGCCACTGTGAAGCAGCGCTGTTGCCACCCAGCGGATAGCGGTACTGGCCTTGATCAGTGCTGAGCAGCAATACCGCAGCGCCCGGCGCATCGGTTTGTAGTTGCAGTTGCAGCTGCGGTTTTGCCGGCAGCAGCAGCGCAAACTGATACAGCGGAATCGTCAGGTCACCGGCTTTTTGCACCCGCAGCAGCAAACTACTGCCACCCAACCAGCCATGCTGGAAATCATATTGCAGGGTTGAGGCCGCAGCCGCTTTGCCTTGCAGCGCAAATTGCCAGGTTGGCAATATGTCCTGCTGACTGATATCGCTCCAGGCGCTCTCTGTGCTTGCAGGCGCGGCGCTGACATCTGACGGCAAAAACGGCGCGCGTTGACGCTGACCTTGCTCAAACCAATACAGCCCCTGCCCGGTGTTAAACGAAGTCAGAAACGGCAGGCTGGTTAATACGGTTTTGGCCGGTACATAAGCGCCAACACCAGGCCAGGCTTTGCCGGTATCCTCGACAGCCAGATTCAGGTCGTCACCAATAAATAGCCGCTGCTCAGTCTGATAAAAGCGCTGGATGTCCTGTGGGTCTTTGGCAAAAGTGCTGTAGGCTGGTGTGGTTTTATTGCCGCTGAAGTTAAAGTTCACATTGGGTGCAAACAGCGCAATGGAGGTTTGCAGCTGCCCTTTTGCGTCGCCTGAATCAGCGCGTAAATCAGCTCGTAAGTCCTGCAGCCACTTCGTCTGGACAAAAGCCTGCTGTGCGTCGCGCTCCGGCCATAAGTCGGCGCCAAAAAACAACTGATAAGGTGATAAGCCAGCCGCTTGTGCCCGTGCGACTGACTGCTTAACCATAGCGCCGTTCCACCAATAATTGAGGAAGATCGCATGGGAGCCGGCAGCTGCGGTATCCGTCTTTAAATAGGCCTGATTGTTGGTATTCAGCTCGTTTTGCCAGCGCACAGTGCCGTCGCCAATCATCGCGTCGTACCAATGAATGTCGATGCCGGCCGGCGCTTTGGCGGTCAGATACTGCATAAAGGCCAGCATCTTTGCGGCCAGTTGCTGGCCCCGGACTTTGTCGCGTTGTGGTTTACCGTTCGCCGCCATTACCAGCTGATTCTGCGCGTCTTTGATGACAGTTAAATCAGTTTCCTGATTCACCAGCCAACCGTCAAAACCGTAATAAGTCGCGATGCGCAGCAGCTGATCAGCCAGAATAAAGTTGCCAGCCGCGTCTTGCTCCAGCAGCGTTTCAACAGTGTCCGGGCTGCCGCCCCATTGTGCTATGCCCAAAAACACCGAGCCCAGTACTTTGACGCCATTTTTATGCGCGGTTTCCACCCAGGGCCGCGCCGGAATCTGCACTGTTAAATCGGCAGTGCCGGCAAACCAGTTCAGAATGTCGATCTGTGACCAGTTGCTGAAACTATATAAATTGGCTCTGGCTTGCGGCTGTAGATAATTGCCAAAGTTATTCATGCCATCCGGTGCATAGAGCAGCTGCGCCTGCTGATTTTGCGCCTGCGTAGGGCTGAGTGGCGCGCTGTGCCGCGCGGCCAGCGGGATCTGGCTGATATTGGCTTTGCTGGCCGTGGCGCCATGTGGTGTCCAGGCTTTAGCCTGTGCCAGGGTCAGCGCAAAAGGCGGTTGGTCCGGCAGCAGACCGGTCGCCTGAGACTGGCACGCCAGCAACATCGCCAAAGGTAACCACAGCCGTTTCATGCCACCACTCCGGGCACTTAGTTTCATGCTACCACTCCGGGTAGCAGGTGAATGGCATCGGTCAGCGTCGCACCGCTGGCATCCTGCACTGCATAGTTAAAACCACCGTGCAGACAATAGGCGCCCACTTCGCCGTTGACACTTAACGCCAGAAAACCGACCTGCGCCTCTGCGGCATTAGGGATTTTCGCCGCGATACGCTCTACCGCGCGCTGACAAGCCTGCTGCGGATTTAAGCCCTGCCGCATCAGTTCAACCACCAGATGGCAGCCGACGGTTTTGATCATCAGCTCACCCAGACCAGTGGCCGTCGCAGCGCCGACGTCCTGATCGACATACAAACCGGCACCAATCAGCGGTGAATCGCCGACCCGGCCCGGCAGTTTATACGCCGCACCACTAGTGGTGCAGGCGCCGGCCAGATGGCCCTGACTGTCGAGCGCCAGCATGCCGATGGTGTCATGATTTTCGATATTAATCTGTGACTTGGCTTTGCCTTGCTCGCGCCAAAGCAGCCAGTCTTGTTTACTTTGTTCGGTTAAAAGGTTCTCTTCAACAAAACCCTGCGCTTTGGCAAAAGTCAGCGCACCTTCACCAACCAGCATCACGTGCGGCGTTTTTTCCATCACAGCGCGCGCCACAGAGATCGGATGCTTGATGCGCTTAAGCCCAGCCACAGAGCCACAATTCAGCTGATGGTCCATGATGCAGGCATCTAAAGTCACTTCACCGGCCGCATCCGGATAACCGCCGTAGCCAACAGTACGCACCGCAGGGTCGGCTTCCGGTACCCGCACGCCTTGCTCGACCGCATCCAGCGCGCTGCCGCCCTGGCTTAACACCTGCCAGGCCGCCGCGTTGGCCGGCATGCCATGTTCCCAGGTCGACACCACTACAGGTTTACGCACAGCAGTTGGTTTCGGTGTGGAAGTCGCTATTGAAATGGCCGATTTCTCTGGCGCAATCGCAGTCTTGCTGGCACAAGCCGTCAGACCACCGGCCAGCGGCAAGGCCGCTGCCAGTTTTAATAAATCGCGCCGGCCTTGTAACAAAGATTTGTTTTGCTTTGGCGTCCCGGACTGGGTCTTCGTGGACTTATGCATCAGGGATTTAGTCATGCCGGCAGCTCCGCCAAATGTTGCGTTAAAAAACACCAGCTGCCACGCTCGCCGGCATTGGCAACAAAAGCACAAGGCAGGCTTTGGTCTAACAGCGGCACCAGCTGTCCGGCGATGCCGCCCACCAGCCCGACCTTAGGCGCGCCCACGGCTAATAACCGCCGCACCACAGTTTCAACAAACTGCACCGCTTCAGCGCGGATACGCAGCGCTACTGCGTCGCCATCAAAGGCGGCCTTGAGCACCAGCGGCGCCAGCCGGGCATACACCGCCGGGCCCTGGCCTAAATACTGGTTGGCCAGACTCGCTGAAGTTTCTGCATCCGGCAGCAGCTGCGTCAGCACTGTGGCCGGTGCCAGGCCGTCGCGCGCCAGCAACACCGCTTTGACTGCTTCTAAACCAAACCAGGAACCACTGGCATTACAGTTAATCGGGAAACCATAACCACCGAGCTCAGTGCGCTCAGTGCCGACACTGGCCAGCGCGCTGAAACCGGTGCCTAAAATCAGCACGGCACCATCCTGCTGCTGATGCACACCGAAAGCTGCGATTTGCAAATCTGTGGTCAGATGCAGGCTGGCAAAGGGATGTTGCCACTGCTGAAACTGCTGATAAAACTGCGGTAAATGCAAACCGGCGAGGCCGGCCGCCAGCGGCAGCTGGGCCAACATACTTTGGGGTAAAGCCGCATCGAGCAAAGCTTTCATCGCGGCTTCCGTGATAGCGGCAAAACTCTCGGTTAACCCACCGACCGGGTTGGCCGGGCCACTTTGGCCCTGCCCCAGCACCTGCCCTCTGGCATTAAACACCCAGGCGCGACAATGACTGCCGCCGCCATCAATGCCAATACCAACCGGCAGCGCGCTGTCAGCAGCAGTTCCGGGGTTGAAGGCAGTTGCGATTGAATTCATAAAGGTCCTTGAGCTACATACCGGCAAAACGCCGGGTAAAAAAACCGGTGCAACAAACTGCACCGGGGGAAACACCAGGCCAGAAACTGGCCGGTCAGGACTGGAATTTGGGGCCATCATTGGCCCCTCCTTCCGTGCACACGGGTCACACTTAAGGCAGAACCGGGCCAATCAGTTCAAATTCAGCGACTTGCATCAAAGTATCATCACCTTTGTTTTTAGTGATGTTGATACGATAGCTGCTGAAAGCAAAACCGTTACCCATTTCAAACAGTTTACGTTCAAAGCGTTTGTCAAAGCTTTCGCCAATCCAGCTGCCTAAACGTACCCAGGTCACGCCGCCATCGTTCGAGCCTTCGACGTTGAAGTTCTCCGGATCGCGGCCTGCAGAGTCATTGGCACTGGTAATGGCCAGGCTTGAGACAATTTGCGCTTTTGGCAAATCAATCCGCACCCAGGACGGATTGGCTTCAGTCGGCGCGCCTTTCCAGTCATTATGGTCGAGCCACTTGGTGTTGATATCATTATCAAAGGCCTTGCCTTCAGCTTCCGCTGCACCAATGCGGTTGCGCGCAGTGAAAGTCACACCAGCTGCCGCCGAGTGGTCAACCGACTGATACTGCGGGCCAATCATTTCGATTTCGGCAATTTGCATCAGCGTGTCATCACCTTTGTTTTTAGTGATGTTAAAGCGGTAGTAGCTAAAGCCCAGATCGTTACTGAAGTTAAACACTTTGCGTTCAAAGCGCTGGTCAAAGCTTTCACCAATCCAGCTGGCCAGTTTCACCCAGTTTTTGCCGTCATCGGACGCTTCGATATTGAAGTTCTCCGGGTCGCGTGCCGGCGCGTCGTTGGCACTGATTAAACCGAGTTTGTTCACGGTCACTGGTGTTGGGAACTGTACTTGTACCCAGCTTGGTGCAGCTTCAGTCGGTGCGCCTTTCCAGTTGTTATGGTCGAGCCACTTAGTATCAGTGCGGCCGTCAAAAGCTTTGGGGCCAGCTTCGCCATCACCAATGGCGTTACGGGCTGTGATAGTGACACCCGCCATCAGTGCATGGTTTAAGTCCGGCAGTTTTGGCCCGACTAAACCAATCTCAGCAATTTGCATCAGCGTGTCGTCGCCTTTGTTTTTGCTGATATTCAGCTTGTAGCTGCTAAAGGCCAGACTGTTGGCAACACTGAACTGTTTGCGTTCAAAGCGTTTATCAAAACTCTCACCGAGATAGGCCGACAGTGTGGTCCAGGTTTTACCGCCGTCGTTACTGCCTTGCAGGTTGAAATTTTCCGGGTCACGCGCCGGCGAGTCGTTGGCACTGGTCAGCACCAGCGTATCCACCGCTTTGGCTTCCGGCAGGTCAATCTGCACCCAGGCCGGATTGGCAGCTGTTGGCGCGCCTTTCCAGTCATTGTGATCAAGCCACTTGGTGTTGACGTCGTTATCAAAAGCTTTGCTTTCCGCTTCACCGGCGCCGATGCGGTTACGTGCAGTGATCACGCCGGTACCAACCGGATCTGTATGGTCAGCACTGGTGTACACCGGGCCGACAAACTCAATCTCCGCCACCTGCATCAGCGTGTCATCGCCTTTGTTTTTGGTGATGTTGACTTTGTAGTAGCTAAATTCCAGACCGTTCACAAAGCGGAACTGCTTGCGCTCAAAACGCTTGTCGAAGCTTTCGCCGATAAACTCGGCCAGCGTCACCCAGTTGGTGCCGTCGTTTGAAGCCAGCACCTGGAAGTTTTCCGGGTCGCGCGCCGGTGCGTCGTTAGCACTGGTCATGACCAGCGTATTGACCGCCTGTGGCTCGGCAAACTTCACCTGCACCCAGCTAGGGCTGGCAACACTTGGCGCACCTTTCCAGTCATGGTGGTCCAGCCATTTGGTGTTGTTATTGCCATCAAAGGCCATGGCTTCGGCTTCAGCCGCACTGATGCGGTTGCTGCCGGTGATCACGGCACTGGCGACAGCGGCATCTGTGGTGATTTCGCGCACCGGGCCTGAACTGGTGGCTGCGTCTATAAAGGCCAGTTTCACATCGACGACATCTTCAGCTTTGAGGCCGACTTTGGCTAAATATGGCAGACCGCTAATAGCCACCAGCATGCGTTCACGCAGTGGCGTTAACACTGTGACATCACCTTCCTGCGCCAACGGAATGGCGGCAGCAACGTCGTTCATCAGCTGGTTAAATGTCTCGCCTTCGCCGATGGCAGCGAAAGCGGCATTTAATAACGAAAGTTTGATGGCATCAGGGGCGATTAAAGTGTCTTTACAGACGTCTTTCTCGCAAGTCTCGCCGGTGACCATATTTGCATAGGCCTCGGCACTGACTAAATCCGTGGTAAAGACGTTGGCTTTAGTCGCCACACCCAGCGCTTTCAGTAACAGCGCTGAACCGTCT
>CAMLNG010000097.1 GCA_946481195.1 uncultured Chromatiaceae bacterium | reverse complement strand
AATAGTCAGTGCCCATATCAATGTTGGTATTGGGGTTGTATAAGGCTTCCACCTTCACGTTACGGCCAGCGATATGTTTAGCAGTGCGCGGCATAATCTGCATCAGGCCATGAGCGCCGACCGGTGATTTTGCCGTCGGAATAAAAGTACTTTCGCGCCGGGTGATCGCCATAGCCCAGGCAGGGTCGACATGGGCAGCTTTGGCGTGTTTTTGAATTTCTTTGTTGTAGACCATTGGGAAACGCATCTCAACATCGTCCCAATAACCGGCGTCGGCTAAGGCAAAAATCGCCCGGTCGTACCAGCCGTTGTCAAACGCCAGCTTGGCCGCGCTTAATTGTTGCTGTGGTGTGCCGTATTTTTGTAAAAAAGTCAGCTCGCGTTTGGCAGCATTGGGCCGGCCCAACTGCTCCCATTCCCGCATCCGCCGTATGCTGTCGCTGTTGCGAAATGCCTGATACTGCGCATTGCTGACCGGTACCGGTTTGTGCGCCAGACTGGGCGGTAAACCCAGCTTTGCCGCCGCCATAAAGCCATAATAACCTCGGGTCGAGGCTAATGCAGTCAACAACTGTTTGCTTTGCTCATGGTTGCCGCTTTGTTCGTAAGCGCGTGCCAGCCAATATTGCCAGCTGTCGTCTTTACGGGTGGCTTCCGGCAACTCGTTTAAGACTTCGATGACGCGCGGCCATTGTTGCTGCCGCAAATACCAGGTGATTTGCCATTGCAGGAATAAATCGTCTTTCAGTTCGACCGGCACCATCGCCAGAAACTTGGTGGCACGGCTGTCGTCTTTACTGGCGAGCGCAATCGCAAAATTACGTGCCACATCAATACGTTGTGACTTGGTAAAATGTGGGTCCATTTCATAACGCGCCCAGACCGCCAGCGCCTGATCCGGCTTTTTCCACACCAGCTTTTTCAGGCCAAAGGTCAGGATCTCGCGCTCCCACGGGTGTTTCAGCGGCAGAAATTTTTGCCGGCTGACCAGGGCGGGTTCTTCCAGCACTTGTTTCCACTTGTCACCGAGGTACTGCAGTTTGGCCGGTAATAAAGTGCGCAGATAAGGAATAATGCGATCATCACCGCCATCGGCGGCTTTGACTAATCGCGCCCAGACGACTTCCGGCGTACGTTGCCCGGCTTTTTGCCAGCGTTTAAACAGCGGGTCGCACTCTTTTGGTAAAGACTCGCCGTCCAGCCATAAATGTGTGACCTCAGGCCAGACCGATGCCGGCGGTTCATTCAGCAGACGTAATTGCAACGCTGTGCAGTCGAGTACTGTGTCAGTGCCCATTTGATAATGTTTCAAAAATGGCTGCGTCAGCTGTACACCCGCGAGGTATAACAGCCAGCGTTTTTTCAGCGGCCATTCCAGCGGCGTACCTTTATATTGTTGCAGGAACTTTTGTACCGCCTCAGTATTGCCTAAAGTCCGACTGACATACTCCAGCTCGATATAAGGTTTCAGCGGGTACGCATGTAAATCGCGCAGCATCTTTTCCGCCTGCGCCAGCGGCACTTTGTGAATTTTTTTCTCTGCCTGCAGAAAACGTTCGCGCAATACGGCGTCTGACGGCGCGGCCAATGCGGGGGCCACAGCACCGCACCACAAAACCAACACTGCCAACCCGGACTTCAATTGCCCCATGTTTCGAAAATCCACCTATAGTTAGTTGGTTGTCGCTGGCCGATTCAAACGCTCGTTTAAATAACGGTTGAATTTTTTCCTGAACCGCGACACACTGCTTGCGCACAAGACTCATCTGACCTGTTGCGACGATCTCAAAAAAGTATCTGTCACCTACGCGACGAAGGAGAACATCCATGATCTACCAGAGTTCCAGCATTACCGTGCAATACATTGCGGACGGTATTGCCGAGTTTACCTTTAACGCGGCCGGCTCGGTCAATAAATTCGACCAGCAAACGCTGGCGGACTGCCGCGCGGCCCTCGACATTCTGCACAAAGACAGCGCTTTAAAAGGCCTGATTTACAGCAGCGGCAAAGACGCCTTTATTGTCGGCGCAGACATTACTGAATTCCTTGGCACCTTCCAACAAGCAGAAGAACAACTGGTGCCGTGGATTAAACAAGCGTCAGACGTGTTTGACCTGGCAGAAGATTTACCGGTTCCAACCGTTTGCGCTATTAAAGGCTTCGCCCTTGGCGGCGGCTGTGAATGGACCTTAACCGCCGACTACCGTGTTGCTGACACTACCACCAAAATCGGTTTGCCGGAAGTGAAGCTCGGTCTGATGCCAGGCTTTGGCGGCACTGCCCGCCTGCCGCGTATCGTCGGTGCTGACACTGCAATGGAGTGGATCACCACCGGCAAAGAGCGCGGTGCGGAACAAGCGTTAAAAGAAGGCGCTGTCGACGCTGTCGTCGCGCCGGATAAATTAAAAGCAGCGGCCTTGTCGATGGTACAAGACGCCATCGCCGGCAAACTGAACTGGCGGAAAAAACGTCAGGCCAAATTAGAGCCGCTGAAACTGAACAAAACCGAAGCCATCATGAGCTTCAGCACTGCCAAAGGTATGGTGTTCGCTCAAGCCGGTAAACACTACCCGGCGCCAATGCTGGCAGTAGAAACCATTGAAAAAGCCGCCCGTTTAGACCGCGCTGGCGCTGTAGCGTTGGAAAACGCCGGTTTTGCCAAGCTGGCGAAAACCACAGCGGCTACTGCACAAATCGGCTTGTTCCTGAACGACCAACTGATCAAAGCCAAAGCCAAACAAGCCGCTAAAACCGCGAAAAAAGCTATCAACAAAGCGGCGGTGCTGGGTGCCGGCATTATGGGCGGTGGTATTTGTTATCAAAGCGCCTCCAAAGGCGTGCCTGTCGTGATGAAAGACATCAACGACAAAGCACTGGAACTGGGCATGGGCGAAGCCATTAAGCTGTTAGGCAAGCAGGTGGAGCGGAAAAAACTCGATGCTGCCGGCATGGCGAAAGTCGTTGCTTCTATCCAGCCAACGCTGTCACTGGAACCGGTGAAAACTGTCGATATAGTGGTTGAAGCCGTGGTCGAAAACCCGAAAGTCAAAGGCGCAGTGCTGAAGGAAATTGAAACTGTCGTGGCTGCGGATGCCATTATCACGTCAAACACTTCAACTATTTCGATTAATGCATTGGCTGCCAACCTGACCGACCCAAGCCGGTTCTGTGGTATGCACTTCTTTAACCCGGTGCACCAAATGCCGCTGGTCGAAGTCATTCGTGGCAAAGACACTTCAGACGAAACTGTCGCTGCCGTAGTGGCTTATGCCGCCAAAATGGGCAAATCGCCGATTGTTGTCAACGACTGCCCGGGCTTCTATGTCAACCGCGTGTTATTCCCGTATTTCGCCGGTTTCTCGAAATTACTACTCGATGGCGCGAGCTTCGCGCAAATCGACAAGGTGATGGAAAAACAATTCGGCTGGCCGATGGGCCCGGCTTATTTGCTGGACGTAGTGGGCCTCGATACCGCGCATCATTGTACTGACGTGATGGCTGACGGCTTCCCGACCCGGATGGCGAAACTCGCCAACGACCCGGTCAGCGTGATGTATGCCGCCAATCGCTATGGCCAGAAAAACGGTTTGGGTTTCTACGCTTACAGCAAAGACGCCAAAGGCAAACCGAAAAAAGATCTGGACCCGGCTTCATCTGCGCTGCTGGCCGGTGTTACCGCCGCGCCGCGTGAATTCAGCGCCGACGAAATCATCGCCCGCACTATGATCCCGATGATTAACGAAGCGATTCGCTGTCTGGAAGAAGGCATTGTGGCAACTGCTGCTGAAGCCGACATGGGCCTGATTTATGGCTTAGGTTTCCCTCCGTTCCGCGGCGGTCCGCTGCGTTATGCAGATACCATGGGCCTCGCTAATTTCGTGGCACTGGCCGACCAATACGCCGACCTGGGTGAAATCTATCAGGTCACAGACAAAACCCGCGCCATGGCTCAGAGCGGCCAGGTGTTTTATCCGGTTTAATGGCGGAGAACTTAAAAATGAAACAAGCCGTTATTGTTGATTGTATCCGTACGCCGATGGGCCGTTCCAAGGCCGGTATTTTCCGTAACGTACGGGCGGAAGAACTGTCTGCTTATGTGATGCGCGGCATTCTGGAGCGTAATCCGGGCCTGGCACCGGAAGAAATTGATGACGTGATCTGGGGCTGCGTACAGCAAACGCTGGAACAAGGTTTTAACGTGGCGCGTAATGCCGCGTTATTGGCCGGTATTCCGCATTCTGTGCCTGCCGTCACCGTCAACCGTCTGTGTGGCTCTTCGATGCAAGCGCTGCACGATGCAGTGCGCTCTATTCAGTGTGGTATGGGTGAAGTGTATTTAATCGGCGGCGTCGAGCACATGGGCCATGTGCCGATGACGCACGGTGTGGATTTTCATCCTGGTTTGGGTGTTTCCGTCGCTAAAGCCGCCGGTATGATGGGTTTAACCGCTGAACTCTTAGGTAAAATGCATGGCATCAGCCGCCAGCAACAAGACGAGTTTGGTGCGCGTTCACATCGCCTCGCACATGAAGCCACGCTGCAAGGCCGTTTTAAAGCGGAAATTCTGCCGGCCTTAGGCCATGACGCCGATGGCGTGCTGAAACTGTTTGATTATGACGAAGTGATCCGCCCGGAAACCACAGTCGAAAGCCTGGCCGCACTGCGCCCGGTGTTTGACCCGGCCAACGGCACTGTCACTGCCGGTACATCTTCGGCGCTGTCAGACGGCGCTTCCGCCATGCTGGTAATGAGCGAAGACAAAGCCAAAGCTTTAGGCCTGAAGATCCGCGCCCGCGTCATTGGCATGGGTGTGGCTGGTTGTGACCCGTCAATCATGGGTTATGGCCCGGTACCAGCGTCGAAAAAGGCGTTAAAAGCTGCGGGCCTCGACATCAGCCAAATCGACTTTTTTGAGCTGAACGAAGCTTTTGCTGCCCAGGCACTGCCAGTGATGAAAGATTTAGGCCTGCTCGAAGTGATGGACACGAAAGTGAACCTCAATGGCGGTGCTATTGCACTGGGTCACCCGCTCGGCTGTTCCGGCTCACGCATTTCCACCACGCTGATTAACGTGCTGGAAAGCAAAGATGCGAAATATGGCCTGGCGACTATGTGTATTGGTCTGGGTCAAGGCATTGCCACAGTGTTTGAACGCGTCGAATAACGCCAATTGAACCTGATGACAAAGGCAGCTGCGGCTGCCTTTGTTTTTGGCTGATATTTGAAATCAACCAGCCACATCGTTACGATACAGCCTGTTCATGCTACCGGAGTTTTGCTGATGTCCCCTGCTGCTGATTTGTTTGCCGATGCCGACCAGCAACTCGATACTTTGGGCCTGCGTTGCCCTGAACCTGTGATGATGACCCGGCTGACCATCCGGAAAATGCAGGCCGGTGAAACCTTACTGATCATCGCCGATGACCCGGCGACAACCCGTGATATTCCGGCGTTCTGCCGTTTTATGGATCACGAATTAATTGCCAGTGATACCAGTGCCTTGCCTTATCGTTATCTGCTGAAAAAAAACGCAAACTGACATTGTGTTTTCCGGCGGCATGCTTCAATACTGGGAGCATTCTTTGCCAAAGGAACAGCTGTAGTGCCCATTTCCACTGCCGGTCTGGCTGAAGCATTAACGGTTGAGCAAAACCGTCGTCGTTACATTCTGCTGTTTGTCAGCTACATCACCTCGGCCATTATGCTGGTGCTGGGCTTGCGGCATTTGTTCAGCGAAGACTATCTGCTGCAATTTATCCTGTTTGGCTGCGCCTTTAGCTTTTTACTCAATGCCGCCTGGTTTCACGCCAGTCAGCAGCTGGAAACAGCTTGTCTGATTGAAGGCGTGTTAGTGTCAGCCTTTGTGGTTGGGCTGGTGGTGCATGGTGGTTTTGAACAAACCGCGCTGTTTTGGGTGTTTCCGTTTCCGCCGATTTTGTATGGGTTGTTAGGTCGCAAACGCGGCACTATCCTCAATCTGACCCTTTTGGCGATTCTGGCGCTGGTGCTGTATGGCCCGGCGCTGGGCCAGGCGCAATACCGGGTCGCGGAAAGCAGCCGTTTTCTGGCGTCTTTACTAACGTTGATCCTGGCCTGCGGCATTAATGAACACTTTCGCGAGCGCAGCCATCACAGTATGGATTTGCTGCAGCGCAGCAAAGACAATCAGGCCAACACCGATGCGTTAACAGGCCTCGCCAACCGGCGTTTTCTTGACCAGAGCATGCCGCAGTATCTGCAGCAACAACCTGAATTGTTGTTACCGATGGCGCTGATCCTGGTCGATTTGGACCACTTCAAACACATCAATGACAGCTTTGGCCATGCCGAAGGTGACAAAGTGCTGCAGCAAATCGCCCGGTTATTCCGTGGCAAATTGCGCCAGCCTGATATCGCCTGCCGTTACGGCGGTGAAGAGTTTTTATTGATGTTGCCACATACACAGCTGAGTGACGCGGCCCGCGTCGCAGAGAAAATCCGTCAGGCTGTGGCGCAGCAACGCTTTTTACCCCAACACCCGGAGCTGGTGATCACCTGTAGTTTTGGCGTCGCAGTGCTGAGCAGCAGCGACGATTTTGACGAAGCGCTGCGCCAAGCGGACCAGCTGATGTATCAGGCCAAAGCCGACGGCCGCAATCTGGTGCGCAGCTAAGCGCCTAAGATTTCTGCCAAAAAACCTGCAATAAACGCTTGCGTCTGACGTTACGTCAGGCTGCAGACTGCCCGCCGAACAGGAGTCAGCTATGTCCACTTACAGCATCAGCCAACTTGCCGCGATTGCCGGTGTCAGCGTACGCACCCTGCATCATTATGATGCGATCGGACTGCTGCAACCGGCCGGACGCAGCAATGGTGGCTATCGGCTGTACAACCAACAGCAGGTGCTGCAATTGCAGCAAATCCTGATGTTCCGCGAGTTGGAATATCCGCTGGCACAAATCCAGCAAATCATGCAAACGCCGGACTACGACCTGACCCACTGTTTACGTCAGCAACAGCAGCTGCTGGCCGGGCGGATCGCACATCTGCAACGGCTGCAAAGCATGCTGGATTTTACTATCCAACAGCAGGAGTGTTCATCGATGACCACGTCTACCCAGTTATTTAATCAATTCAGCCAGGCCACTTTACGCGAAGAAGCCGCCCAACGTTGGGGCGAAGCGGAGATCCGCCAGAGCGAACAACAACTGGCACAGTTAAGCGCGGAACAACAGCAGCAATTGGCGCAGGAAGGTGAACAAATCGCCCGGGGCTTAGCAAAGTGTCTGCATTTACCGGCAGATGCCGCCGAAGTGCAGTTATGGGCAGTGCGCCAGCATCAGTGGCTGCAGCAATACGGGCCTTGCCCGCTGCAGCGTCTGGTGATGCTCGGCGATTTATACGTCAGCGATGCGCGTTTTCAGGCTTATTACGACAGATTCGGCGCCGGTACGGCGGTCTTATTGCGTGACGCCCTGCATTGGTACGCCGCCAGTCAACTGGCTTGATCAGATGATAACGGCGATGCCTGACGAAAGCGGTGCTGAAAACTGCGGCTGACCGGCAACGGCTCCGCCACGCCATGCAGATAAGCCCACATTTGTTCGGCATCGCCGGTACGCACATGGTCGAGTTGGGCGATATTGATGATAAGACTGCGGTGAATTTGCCAGAATAACGCCGGATCCAGCTGGCGCAACAGCAGGTGCATCGGCTGACGCAACAAGGCGGTCCGATCCGCCAGCACCACTTCGATATAACGGCCACAGGCACGAAAATAGCGAATTTGATCAACAGGTTGCAGCCAGATTTTATAGCCGGTCTGCAGCTTCAGCCGTTGCACCGGCGCCTCGCTGACCGCGATAGTCTGCGTCAGCTGCAACTGTTGCTGCAACCGGCTGATACATTGCTGCAAACGCGCATCGGAATAAGGCTTCAGCAAATAATCCACTGCGCCTTTATCAAAAGCTTTGACCGCATACTGGTCATAAGCCGTGACAAATACCAACTGGCAAGGCTGCTGGGTTAAAAAGGCCACATCAATGCCACTGAGCGCGCCCATCTGGATATCGAGGAAAGCCACGTCCGGCTGCAACTGTTCCAACGCCTGCAAAGCGCTGTGACCGTCGCGGCATAACGCGACAATCTCGGCTTGTGGCCAGAATTTTTGCAATTTCAGCTGCAGGCTCTGCAGCAAGATTTCTTCATCTTCAGCGATGAGGACTCTGACCACGCGCCACCTCCTCCGCTGTCATCACCCGCCAGGGGCTGCGCACTGTGGCACAGGTTTGTTGGCCGGCCTGAGTTTCCAGACAAAACTGCGCATCGGCACCATAAGCCGCAGCCAGTCGAGCCCGCAAATTGCGCAGGCCAGTCCCAGCCTGATGATGGCTCGGCTGTGCTGCACTGTCGCAAACCTGCAGCACCAGCTGCTGTTGTTCGCGGAAAGCCCGCAACGTCAAAAGGCCAGTGCCACTGGTTTTTTCCAGCCCATGTTTAATGGCGTTTTCTACCAGCGATAACAACGCCATCGGTAACACCGCCACATGGCGACATTCGGCGTCGATATCCAGCTGATACTGAAAACGACCGGCGAAACGGATTTGCTGGATTTGCAGATAACGTTCAATGATGCCGAGTTCCGCCTCCAGCGTTATAAAGGTCTGGCGAAATTGCGGAATACTGTCACGTAAATACGCAGTCAGTTGTTCCAGCAATAACTTGGCTTTGTCCGGGTCCAGGTCAATCAGATTGTGCAGATTGGCCAGCGTGTTAAAGAAAAAATGCGGTTCGAGCTGCGCCTGTAACAGATGCAGCTCGGCCTCCAGCCGATCTCTGGCTGCCGTTGTGGCGTCCACCGCCGCCGTCAGCGCATGTAACCTGGGACTGATCACCCGCTGTTTCAGGTAAAACGCCAGCAATAACAACCAGCTGGCCGACACCATAAAATTCAGCATGTACAACAGGCCTTCGGCGATTTTATCCCGCTGATACCAGTCAAACACACCGGCACAAAGTATAAAGGCCAGCAGATAAGTGCCAAGCACCAGATACAGCAGGCGGCGGCCAGACACAGTGGCGGTCTGTGGCTCCATCAGCCACAGATAAAGGCCTAACATGCTCAGTGTGAGGCTGTTGTACAGCAGCGCATATTCACGCCAGTGCAGCAGTAACACGGCCAGATCACCGGCCAGATGATTGGTGGTAGTCAGGCTGTTAAGCAGCGCACACAGCGTGTTAAAACCGCAGATCAGCAGCAGGTCACTAAGCCGCACCAGCTGCAGGCGCTGACGCAACGCCTGCAGCCCAGGGATGGTTGTGCCGGCTGCTGCTGTCATCGACAACCTCCCGCCGGCAGGCTCCGTGTCAGATCAGAACTGATAGCTAAACTGCAGCGCATAATAACGTCCAATGGTATCAAACAGACCTGCAGTGTACCCCATTTCCCAGCTGGCGCCGCCAGTACTGGCGCCCGGCACTTGTGGCGTGCCGCGGTCGGTCAGATTCGACACCAGCAGGTCGACGCTGGCAGCCTCACTGATGGCGTAACTGACGCCGGCATCGAGATACCACAACGCGTCAGTCTGCGACACCTGATACTCCTCGGCTTTGCGGCTTGGATTAGGTTTCTGCGCGCCAACATAATGCCCGGTCAGCCGCAGCGACACCGGCGCCAAATCCAGCGTCAGTGTGTTGCGGCCCCGCCAGGTCGGATAAGCCATGCCGCCCAGCGTTTCCAGCACTTTGGCCGATGGGTCAGACTGCAGCTTACGTTCCAGCAGCCGGCCCCAGTTGGCGGCAAACTTCAGCATAGTGCCTTCTGGTAAATAACTGCTGCTGAGCGGGAACTGATAATCCAGCGCATAATCCACGCCACGGGTGCTGTGCCGCGCCAGATTCAGATAACTCAGATTCAGCTGCATATAACCGTCTTTGCGTTCGATCAGCTGGCAGAACACAGAGTCCAGTGACGAACCGTCAATACAGTTCGGATACACCTGGTCCCATGGCAAAGTGCCGATTTTATCCTGCAGATTTATGTCCCAGAAATCGACGGTCAAATTGAGATTTTCCGCAAACTGCGGCGACCAGACCAGTCCGCCGGTAAAGGTATAGGCCCGCTCTACTTCCAGCGCCGGATTGCCTTGGGTCAGGATCAACGCGTCGTTGTAATAATTCGGCGGATTACTCAGGCCCAGTTTGTTGCAGTTGTCCTG
>CAMLNG010000096.1 GCA_946481195.1 uncultured Chromatiaceae bacterium | reverse complement strand
AATCCGCAGCCGAAATTGCCATTATGCAGCGGGCTATGGATATGACGCTCACTGTGCATCAGGCAGTGGCGCAAATCTTAACACCCGGTATCAGTACGCTGGAAGTCGAAGCCTTTATCGACGAAGCGCATCGCAGAGTCGGTGCCAGCGGTTCGTATTTTTGTATAGTGCTGTTTGGTGAAGCGACTGCGTATCCGCATGGCGTCAAAGATCCGCAGTATCTGCAGCACGGCGATATGGTGCTGATCGATACCGGTTGCCGGTTGCACCATTATGTCTCCGACATTACCCGCAGCTATGTGTTTGGTGAACCAACCGAGCGCCAGCGTGCGATCTGGAACCTGGAAAAACAAGCCCAGGCGGCTGCTTTTGCCGCAGCAAAACCCAGCGTGCCTTGCGGTGCGGTTGACGATGCCGCCCGGACGGTGCTCACTGCCGCGGGCCTTGGGCCGGATTACCGCCTGCCGGGGCTGCCACACCGTACCGGTCACGGCATTGGTCTGGATATCCACGAGTGGCCTTATCTGGTGCGCGGAAATACACTGCCACTGGCCGAAGGCATGTGTTTTTCTAATGAGCCAATGATTTGTATTCCTGGTGAGTTTGGTGTGCGGCTGGAGGATCATTTTTACATGACTGAGGACGGACCACGTTGGTTCACCCAGCCGGCACACAGCATCACTGATCCTTTTGGCTGGCAGCAGGATTAACGGCAGCGACGCAGAAAGACCGGAAAGTAGTTGGACGGACAGGGAAAAGTCCGGATAATAACCACCAATTTCAGTATTGATTGGAGTCAACATGGATTGGTGGTTGTTAATTCAGGCCTTTATTCTCGGTATTGTCGAAGGTCTGACCGAGTTTTTGCCGGTATCCAGTACCGGCCATTTAATTGTCGTCGGCGATTTAATCGGTTTTCACAATGACGGCCGGGTGTTTGAAATTGCTATCCAGCTTGGGGCTATCCTGGCGATTGTCTTTGAGTACCGGCAGCGTTTTATCGGGGTGGCAACCGGCATCGTCAGCGAACCAAAAGCACAGCGGTTTGTGCTGAATCTGTTAGTGGCATTTTTACCGGCAGCAATTATCGGCTTGCTGTTTATCAAAACCATCAAATATTACCTGTTTAATCCGGTGTCAGTGGCCATTATGCTGATTGTCGGTGGCCTGATTATCCTGTGGGCAGAGCGCCGCACCCATCAGGTTCGGGTACATGATGTCGACGATATGAGCCTGCTGGATGCCTTTAAAGTAGGTTGTGCGCAGGTGGTGTCGATGATCCCGGGCACATCGCGTTCAGGCGCGACTATTATCGGCGGTCTGTTTATTGGGTTGGATCGCAAAGTTGCTGCGGAGTTCTCGTTTTTTCTTGCGGTACCAACGATGTTTGCCGCCACTTTCTACGATATCTATAAACACCGGGATTTGCTGCAAATGACTGATGCGCCGATGTTTGCTGTCGGTTTTGTTACCGCTTTTATCAGTGCGCTGCTGGCGGTACGAACCCTGGTGCGTTTTGTTGCCAACCACAGTTATGAGATTTTCGCCTGGTACCGCATTGCCTTTGGTGGCCTGATTTTATTGTCCTGGCAACAAGGCTGGGTGAGCTGGGAATTACCTGCTTAATCCCGAATGGGTAAAGAAAAAAGCCGCCCCAATCCGTCGCGATGAGGGGCGGCTTTTTTTATCCTGAAGACAGGCTTTCTCTCTTCAGCTTCAGCATTTCAAAGAAATGTGCCCGGGTCTTTTTCGAGAAGAAGATAAAGAAAAACGAGGCGTAGGCATAAGAAATCAACGTGGCCCAGGCTGCACCTTCTATACCCATTCGTGGGATCAGCAGGAAGTTCAACCCGACGTTCAGCAAAGCACCAACACCGTGACTGAGCAGACTCAGCGGTTCATTGCCGGTGATAATCAGATGCTGACTGATCAGCGCCCTTACAAAGACAAAACAGCCAGCCCAGACATGAATTTGCAGCACTGTGGTCGAGCCGGTAAATTTCTCGCCGTAAGCAAACAACATGATCCAATAGGCGCTGAGAGTCATCAAAATGGAAATCACCAGAGCGAGGCCAAAAAACTGCAGGCCACGCCGGCGCAGGATGAGCAAATATTGTGGCCAGCTTTGTTCAAAAGCCTTGAGTAAATCCGGGTAATAACGGGCGGCCAGGGTCACCGGGATCACATACCAAAGTTCTGAGATGCGCGCGACCGCAGTATATTGGCCTGTTGCGGCCACACCGAGCATACTTTCGATCATCACAGTGTCGATTTTCAGATAAATCACGGACACAATGCCGGAAACCCAAAGCCAGGATGAGCGTACAAGTAACGCCTTCGCGGTAGGCCAGTCAAAAAACTGCCAGTGCCAGCGCGCATCATCCGGTGCATAACGGCGATACCAATAATATTGCACGGCGCCGGTCAGCAGAAATTCAATTCCGACTATCAACAATAAAAAACTAATGCCGTAGCCCTGCAGCAAACCCACAATCCTGACCACTAAAGTCAATGCCGATACCGCGATTTTGGTCAGCGCCACAGCACGGAAATGGCCCAGATAGTTTTGCTGATATTCAAACAAAATCAGCGCAAAAAAGCTCTGCAGCATAAACAGCGTGGCGATTTGCCAGGGACCCGCGGCAAAATAATGCGGATAAAACAGCATAAAACCGGCAATCATCAGAGCGCCAAACACCAGCCCTGCGATGATACGCAGCCAGACGGCCGTCTGCAGAAATTGCATGGCTTTGACCGGGTCACTTGAGCTGCTGGCCATTTTCTGCACCAGATTGTTCATGCCAAGGTTGGTCAGTGGCGCAAGAAATGCGGTCCAGACCATCACCAGACCATAAGTGCCGAGCGCTGCGTCGCCCAACATTCTGGCGACCATAAAAGTCACCAGGGCGCCGGCGCCTAACCGGAAAAAACGCTCAATCAGCAGTACGACCGAACGGGCGGCCAGCAGTTTACGGATTTTGTTTAGCACGTTGTCTGGCTTTATAACGTTTAATAGCACGGGTGATCCGCCAGATGTATTGCAGTGATAACGAATACAGCGCGAAAATCAGCAGGAATAACAATAACATGACTAGGTCGGGTACCATCAGGTACTCACCAACAACACCGATGGTCGCCAGCATCGCCGCCAGTGTGGTAATCACCACCAGCGCCTGACGTGAATTCAGGCCTAAGCGCAAAAAGATATGGTGCAGATGTTCGCGGTCAGCCATAAAAGGCGACTGACCTTTGCGGATGCGGCGGATCATGATAGCCACCATATCCATCAGTGGTACTGCAATCACCCATAACGCCGTGACAGGTCTGAAACTGGCGCTGTCGCTCTGACTGCCGATGATCAAAAGCCAAATAACCGACAGGCCAATCAACATACTGCCGGCGTCACCCATAAAGATTTTGCCTTTGCCTTTACCAACTAAATCAAGGTTAAACATCAGATAAGGGATAAGCGCAAACACTAACACCATCGGCAACACTGCATGTTCCAGCTGACCGCCGATACCCATCATCAGGGTCAGCGAGACAAAACTGACGCCGCTTAACATGCCGGCAAGGCCATCGATGCCATCAATCATGTTAAAAGCATTGATGGCGGCGATGACCGCAATCACGGTAAAAGGAATACCGACATAACCGAGGCTGACGCTGCCAAGGCCAAACAAATCGCCCAAATCGGCGACATAAAGCTGCAGGCCATACATCATCACTAATGCGATGATCACCTGGGCAACCAGACGCAGTTTCACGCTTAAATCAAGGAAATCGTCAAAAACGCCGAGAATAACGATAGTGCCGCCACACAGTAGATAATACCAATGGGTGTCACCGGGCAGGCCAAAGTAACTCAAGGTCAACGCCACTCCGGTAAAGACCGAAATACCGCCAATGAGCGGGATAGAGCCGACATGTTGTTTACGGCCATGAGGTTTGTCGACCAGACCAATCCGGTTGGCAACCGGGATCAGGATAAAAATGGCCAACAGGGTTAACACAAATGTGGTGATAAATAACACCATATGTTCGCGCATAAGCAGATCCCGCAATGACATTGTTGTTCTTGTTTTGTTATCGGGCGATTATAGGCGAACAACCGGATGCTGACTATCAGCCTCATGTGAAATCAGCAGCTTAACTGCGTTTTATTTCAGCACTTGGGGTTTATGCGTGATAGCAGGCTGGCATTTTGGTTGTGACCACCGCCAGTTTACCAGTATGATCAGCCGACTATCTGAACTACAGGTGCCGTTGATGTTGCAACGCTTGTTAATTCTGACCAATATGGGCTCCAAACCCTCAGCGCCATTTCAGGGGGTCTTTGTCCGCAATCAGGTTGCCGCGCTTGCAGCTTTGCAGCCCGCTTATTTTCAGATGCAATGGCAAAACGAGCGGATGCCCTGGCGTTTATTGCGTTACCCGGTATTTTGGCTGCAATTTGTCTGGCGTTTTGTTTTTAGCCGGCAAAAATTTGACATCATTCATGTGCATTTCTTTTATCCAACCATTTGGTTGGCGCTGACTTACCGTTATTTACGTAACCCGAAAGTTAAGATTGTTGTGACTTGTCATGGAACTGATATTTATGCCTATCAGCCGGAATCAATCTGGTATAAGGCGGCCGCAGCCCGGGTTGATCAATGGATTTTTGTCAGTGAGCAGTTACGCCAGCGATTTTTTCGTCAGGATATCAAGGCGGAAGTACTGCCCGCCGGTATCCATGCCCTGTTTGGTGGTGTCCAGGCATTAGCGCCGGCAGCGAAAGATATTGATGTATTGTACGTTGGCACCCTGGATTTTAATAAAGGCATGGACCGGCTGATTGCTTTGTTACCGGCATTGGACGGCAAAAAGGTGGTTGTAATTGGTCATGGCCCCTGGCATGAACAGTTGCAGGCTGCGGCCAGCCAATATCCGCAGCTGCAATTAGTTGCGGCACAGGGCGCAGAGCAGTTAAAAAACTACTATCAACGCAGCAGAGTTTTTGTCAGTTTATCCCGCAATGAATCTTTTGGCCTGGTGATGACTGAAGCTATGGCCTGTGGCACGCCTGTGGTGGCGACAGTCACAGACGGTTCCACTATGCAGGTGCGGGATGGTGAAAATGGCTATCTGGTCAGTGCCGACACCGAGCAGGTGCTGGTGACTCGCCTCGCAGAAAAAATTCAGTTGCTGTTAAGTTTGCCGCCAGCAGATTACCAGCAACTGCAGCAGTCTTGTCAGACCAGTGCGGAGCCGTACCTGCTGGACAAGATCGCAGACCGATTAACTGCAATATATCAGTGGCTGGATCCAGCCGCGGTAGCAAGCCCGGAGTAAAAAGATGCAACAACCTGAAGTGGTCAATGTCGGCGGACTGGATGTGATGGCTTTTAGCAGCATGCAGCAGCTGGCGGAATATATAGTGCACGATGACGGCACTGTTTTCGCCGGTTCTGCCATTGCTATCAATCCGGAAAAAGTGATGAAAGCGCGCGAAGATGCTGCGCTGAAAACCATGTTGAATCAGGCCGAGATCCGCTACGCCGATGGTATGGGTGTGGTCAAAGTGATGCGAAAAAAATTGGGCCGTCGCGTCGAGCGGGTGCCCGGCTGTGAGACCTGGGAAGCCATTATGTACCGGGCAGCCAGTAAAAAAGTGCCGGTATTTCTGGTTGGTGCCAAACCGGAAGTGCTGCAACAAACCCGCGACAAACTTTTAGCTGCTGGTGTGAATGTCGTCGGTGCGCAGGATGGTTATTTCAAAGATGAAGCAGCACTGTTGAATCAAATCCAGCAAAGCGGTGCCCGCATTATCACCATTGCTATGGGCTCGCCGAAGCAGGAGCTGCTGATTGAACGGGCGAAAAAAGTCATTCCGGATGCTTATTTTATGGGCGTTGGCGGTACCTACGACGTATTTACCGGCAATGTGAAGCGGGCACCTGAAATCTGGTGCCGGCTCAATCTGGAATGGGCTTACCGTCTGCTGAGTCAACCGAGCCGGATTAAACGGCAGTGGAGTCTGGTGGAATATCTGTGGCTTTATCTGACCGGCAAGTTATAGAATCGTTTAGATAACAGCCTCCTGCCAACCCATTGACTGAGAGCGATATTTTGACTGCTGCAACGCCTGAATCTGCTGGACATCCAGCGCCGCTGATAAGCGTATATATGCCAACCTTTAACCGCAGTGAGATGATGCAGCGTGCCGTCAACTCAGTGTTGGCGCAGGATTATCCCAATTTTGAATTGCTGATCGTCGATGATTGTTCGCCCGACAATACCTGGCAGGTGTTAAACGACCTTTATGGCGAACATCCAAAGATCCGCTTATTCCGGCAGGAAAAAGGCCAGGGCGCCTGCGCTGCCCGCAATATGGCAATCAAAGCGGCAGCCGGTGAATTTGTCACCGGCATCGACGATGACGATGAAATTCTGCCAAACCGCTTATCCAGCATGATGGCCGCCTATGACGACCAATACTCTTGTGTAGTCACCGGTTATTTCTGGGATTACGGTTCAGTGCGTAAAGCGCTGTACACCGAGCAAAAAGTTATCCGGCTGCCGGAAGTGCTCGATGCGCATTGTCTGTCCAATCAGGCGCTGGTGCGAACCAGCCGGATGCTGGCGCAGGGCGGTTTTGACGAAAGCCTGGCGGCATTTCAGGACTATGATATGTGGTTGAGGATGGTTGCCGCTTATGGGCCTGCTTTGCGCCTGGCTGAACCGACCTACATTGTGCACGTCGGACATGAATTAGGCCGCATCACCACGTCGCCGAAACGACTGAATGCGCAGGCGCAGTTTGTCGAAAAACACCGGCACCTGATGAATGAGCGGAATCTGCACAATCAGGCCTTTTACCGGCGCACTATGCAGCAGGAGCCGTTATCGCTTGCTGAATTACTCAGTTCCTGCCGGTATGGCCTGGTCGAAACCAAGGTACGTTATTACCTGAAACACCGCATGCTGTGGCTGATTAAAGTCAGAAAACAGCTGTTATCAAAGGGCATTAAAGGCTTATTCGGACCCAAATGATGTTTGCAACCGAAGTAGAGTTCAGTGGCCAGCTGTACCTGGTGATGCGCCGGCTAAAATGGTGGTTGTTAGTCGTCGCTGCCGCCTGTGCATTGGGCGGCGCGTTTTATGCCAAACAACACCGGCTGGCGGCCAGTAGCCAGGGCCATTTTTCGTTATCCGACACGCGTGTCGGCCTGCTGGCGAGTGATTATCGTGCTATTGCGGCCAATACGCAGCTGTTTATCGGTGCGCTGGAAGTGGACGAATTGGCGCGTTTCAGTTTGCTGATGGACAGCAGCGAGGTTTGGGGGCAGTTGTGGCGTGATGCAGATTGGTGCAAAAGCCAGCCGAAGCTTTGCGCCCGCACTGCTGATGAGGCGACGGCGCTGACTAAAATCTGGAAACCAGCCTTTGCGCAAGAGCATAAACGCCGCGGTAATTTATTGTTTTTCCGCTTCAAAGCACCAGAGCCTGCCTTGGCAGAAGCTGTGCTGAACCAGTTGATTTCGCAAGCAGAAGCACTGGATCGGCACACCAGACTGCAGCGTTTGCAACAACAGCAACAGCAGTTGCAACAAGCGATGGAGCAGGCGAGTACCGTGGGTGAACGTTCTCTATTGGCACAGCAACTGGACCAGAATCTGGCTGCGCAGAATTTATGGCGTCAGGGTTATTATCCGGCGTTAAAACCGGTGGCCAGCTTGCAGACACAGGTCGCGAAATCACCATCTCTGTTATTTAGTGCGGTGGCGGCTGCATTATTAGGGACTTTATTGGCCCTGACACTCGCTTTGTTATTCCTGCGCCGATGAATCAGGTCTCTGGCCAAAGTGCCGTGCCAAGCTTGTTGCTGCCGCAGGTCCGCACGCTGGATCTGCTGATCCTGTTATTGGTGAAAACTTATCTGCTGGTGGACGCGCTACAGGGCTTTTTGCAACAGCAATGGGCGCTGACTCTGCCGTTATCTGCCGGCTATAAATCAGTGCTGATGCTGTTGATGCTGCTGAGCTGTGGTCTGACAATGGGGCGGCGTATCGCGTTATTGCCGGCTTTATTACTACTGCTGTTGTTAGGGCCGGTGTGGAGTTTTTTCAGTCTTGGGCATAGCGCCGGTCTGTCGTACGATATCGGTATGGCGTTGAAGCTGGTGGCGCCATTACTGGCAGCCTGGTATTGCTACGGTTTGTGTCAGCGCGATGCCGCGCTGGCCCGGCAAAATCTGCATCAGCTGATGTGGCTTGGTTTTACCATCATTGTCATCAACTTAGTGCTGGGGCGCCTGGGCTTTGGTCTGTCTGCATATCTGCCAAGTGACTACTTTCCTGATCAGCTGCTGGGCTCAAAGGGCTTCTTTAAAGCCACCAATGAGCTGTCTGCGTTATTGCTGGTGTTTAGTGCCTATTTGTTTGCCTGGTATTGGCCGCGACAAAAAGTCATCTTCGCTGCAGTACTGGGATTGAGCTTGTTTTGCAGCAGCACTCTACTGACCAAAACCGGCAATGCCGGCGTGCTGCTATTAGCCATTTTTATTCCGCTGTTACAAGCCAGAGCGCATTGGCTGCCGTATCGTCGTTGGCTTCAGCTGTCGATGGCTGCGGCTTTGTTGCTGCTATTACTGCTGGCCTGGCAATTACCAGCGATCCTGCCGCATCTGCCGTTGTCTGAGAAGCAACAGCTTGTGCTGGCGCAGCAAGGCGCCATCGGTATTGTGCTGTCAAACCGCGATTTATTTGTCGCGGAAAACTGGTTTTATGTAGCGCGTTATTTTCCAGAATGGCAGCAATTGCTGGGGATCGGTAATGCCGGACTTGCGCTCTACAGCAGCAAGCCGCTCGCTGAAATTGACCCGGCGGACTTGTTTATCTGGTTTGGTGTTGCCGGACTTGGCTGGTATGCGTTGTGGTTTGGCGGTGTGATCCGGCTGGCATTGCAAGCTTGGCGCCAGGCTCCGCAGTCCGTTGCTGCCGGAGTGTTACTGCTAAATCTGTTGTTGCTGGTCGTTGCATCTATGGCCGGTCATGTGCTGACCTCCGGTATGCTCTGGATCCCCTGGGGCATGCTCAACGGCGCTTTTTTGCTGTGGCAAACGACTGAAAATGCAGTGACTGCGGAGGCTCACCATGCTGCGCAGTGATTTCGTCCGCAAGCTGATGAGCAATAGTGTGGCGCAGGGTTTAAATTTCGGCTCGCGCTGGTTACTGAATCTGGCGCTGGCCCGCCATTTACTCGAGCAGGAATTTGGCGTGTTCAGCTTTATCTATATGCTGGCCAACTTATTTTTCCCGGCGATTGCTTTTGGTGCCAATTTTTATCTGATCCATCATGCCGCGCAGCAGCGTCATATCAGCCAGTTGCTGCAAAGCCTGCGCATCAGTCTGCTGGTGTTTGGCGTGTTAACCATCTGCAGTGGCCTGCTGTTGTGGTGGACGGATGCGGTGTTGTCCTGGACTTTATATCTGCTGAGTTTGCTGATTGGCTTCAGCTGGGCGCTGAACCAGGCCTGTTTCAGCTATTTAAAAGGCGCGCAGCAGTTTGCACTGGAAGTACGCAGCCAGCTTATTAGTGTGGCGCTGACGCTACTGTTGGTTGTCGCAATTTTTGCCGGGCTTTTCAGTCACACTGCGCCGGTCTTATTGCTGATTTTACTGATCAGCTTCTTCCCGCTGTTGACCGCGCTGCGCGCCTTACTGCCCGAGTACCGGCAGTGGCAGGGCACAGTGCATGAAAAGACACCAGACTTATGGCAACAGCTGAAACAGCGCTTTAGTTATGCCTGGCATGATGTATTTGCCATTTACCTGACAAATATCCCTTTTGTCTTTCTGGCGCTGTTCAGTAGCTTGCTGGCGCTTGGTCAATTTCGCAAAGCCTTTGTGCTGTTTATGCCGGTTACTTTGTTGCCCGTGGTATTTTCGCAGGTGCTGCTGGCTAAACTCAGTCACCAAGCGTTGTTAGCAGACAAAATCCGTTTGTTTAAGCGGGTGTTTTTGTATAGTTTTCCGCTGCTGAGCCTGCCGTATTTTGTGCTGTTGCTGGCTTGCCCCTGGCTGTATCCCTGGTTACTAGCGGAGCCATTGAGTGCGCAGGCACAATTGATTTGTACTCTGGTGCTACTGACTTTATGGCTGACGTTGCTGAAGACTTATTTTGAAGTCTGGATCACGGCGCTTGGTTTAAATAAGTGGCGGGCTGTCAGTGTAACCCTGGTCGCGCTACTGGGATCTCTGGCGT
>CAMLNG010000095.1 GCA_946481195.1 uncultured Chromatiaceae bacterium | reverse complement strand
CTCGGACAACAGCAGGTGTATCCGCGCGTCAGCTCGGAGCAATTTTATGCAGTGGCCTGGTTAAAACCGGTCGCACGCCAACAGCGGCAGTTACCACTGCAGGCTGCTCACTGGCTGGAGCGCCAGCAACCGGCGCATAGTTTTCAGGACGACGAACTGGCGTTGTGGTTGTTTAGCCCGGCCTTAACCGCCAATGAGCTGACTGAATTACATCAGTTGTTACTGCCTAGCACAGTGCGGCTGAATATTGTTGTGGCCGGGACCGGCAATGTCGGCTCAGAATTTCTCAGCCTGCTGGTGAAACAGCAACAGGCTTATGCCGGCCAGATTGAATTGCGCTTGGCAGGTTTGTTTAACTCGCGTCAGGCGGTGTTCAGCGATCAGATCAATGTCGCGCAATGGCAGCAAACGTTAGGCACTGCCGCGCCTTATCAAAAGCAGGACTTACTGGATTATCTGACCGGTTTACCGGACCCTAAAGTGTTGGTTGATATCACGCCAAGCCGTAGTTTTGCCGAAGATTATGCCGAGATTGTCCGCACTGGTTGTCACCTCATCAGTGCGAATAAACAAGGCGTGACGTTGCCACTTGCGCAATATCAGCAAATCATCGCCGCCGTCGCTGAGCAGCAGGTCAGCTGGCAGGCCAATACCACTTGTGGTGCGGGTTTGCCGGTGCAGCGCTTATTACAGGAGCTGCAAAGCTCCGGCGATCATATCCAGCAAATCAGCGGTATTTTCTCCGGCACTTTGTCCTGGTTATTGTGCAAATACGACGGCAGTGCGCCTTTCTCTGACTTTGTGCTACAAGCACAGGCGGAAGGTCTGACGGAGCCGGATCCACGGGATGATCTGTCCGGCAAAGATGTACAACGCAAATTGCTGGTGCTGGCGCGGGAACTGGGATTAAGTCTGGACATCAACGACATTGCATTGACGCCGTTATTGCCGGCAGGATTGGATACGCTGAGCTGGGATGAATTTTGGGCGCGCCGTCAGGAATTGGATCAGGCGTTGGCTGATACATATGCCAAAGCCCAGGCGGCCGGCAAAGTGCTGCGTTATGTCGCAACCCTTACGGTGACAGCGCAAGGGCCAAAAGCGCAGGTGGAGTTATTGATGGTCTCACCTGAGCATCCACTGGCGGCTATTCAGGCCTGCGACAATGTGTTTGTCATTGAGAGTGACTGGTATCAGGCCAATCCGCTGGTGTTAAAAGGGCCGGGTGCTGGTCGTCAGGTGACGGCCGGTGGTATTCACGCCGATTTAGCTATTCTGGCCCGTCAGCAAATCGCGGCGGCGAAGGCAGCCCGGCACAGCCAGGCGCAAGCGGCGGCCTGGGCCAATCCACGCGCTTAGTGTCCGATTGAGACAGCACAGGCCCGGCAACTTAGCCGGGTCTGTGTTTCAGCAACTTGCGTTGTAAAGTCCGCCGGTGCATGCCCAGTAACCGTGCGGTCTGACTGATATTGCCGTCCTGTTGCGCCAGCACCCGCTGAATATGTTCCCATTCTATTTGGTCGGTCGATAGCAGCACTCCTGTGTCCTGCGTGTTGCCATTATTTTCGGCAGCAACTGCTTTGTTGCCTTCCAGTGCCTGCAATAACACGGCGAAATCAACAGGTTTAGTCAGATAATCATCAGCCCCCAGTTTAACCGCCTGTACGGCAGTGGCGATGCTGGCAAAGCCGGTCAGCACCAAAATCCGGCTATCCGGCAGTGCCTGTCGCAGCGGTGCCACATAGTTGAGCCCGGAAACATCGCCAAAACGTAAATCAATAAGCCAAACTTCGGCAGGCTCGGCCAGCAATTCGGCCATAGCCGGGGCGTGGGCATAAATGCGGACCTGGTGGCCAGCCGTTGTCAGGCGGCGCTGCAAGGTGCGCAATAACACTTCGTCATCATCTAAAATCGTCAGCTTCATTGTCCACCTTCGGCCGGAAAACGGATTTGCGTACTGAGGCCACCTGTTGCCGCAGGCTTGCGTATGACGGCGCCGCCCAGCCTTTCAATACTGCTGTTGGCCAGAAACTGACCAAGCCCGAGACCGGCGGGACTCTGCTGCGGCAACTTGCCCAGTTTAGCCAGTTGGTCTGGAGGCAGACCTGCGCCAAAATCTTCAATATCCAGCCAAAATTGCTGTTGTAACTGACGCAGGCGGACATGCAGTTTGGGTTGTTGCCGGGCAACACTGGCGTCGGCTGCATTGTCCAGAATATTAAACATGGCCGCAGACCAGGCCAGCGCATCTGAGATCAACAAGGCACTGTCATCAATACTTTCTTCCAGTGTCAGGCTAATCTCCGGCCGGCTGACCAGCCAGAGTTTTAATGCCCGCTGTGCGACCAGATGCAAAGCTTCCTGGCTCTGTGGTGCGCGCAGGTGCTGCGCATTGTGGCGCAACTGCTGGACAATTTGCTGGCAGCGTTGCACTTCCTGGCGTAAATCGGTCAGCAACACCTGATCCGGCGGCCCATCGGTTAACTCGTCGGTCAGCAAGGTCAGATTTTGCAGCGGCGTGGCAAGATCATGTGCGGCATTGGCAGCATAAGTGGCAACAGCCAGCATTTGTTCCTGTTGCCATTGTTGTTGCTGCAATTTCTGTAATTCAGCGGTTTTTTGCCGCACCAGCCGCGCCTGTGCACTGACAAAAGCAGCAATAAAAAAAGCTGATAATGCAAAGGCCCAGGCCATTTGCCATAAATGTGAACTGAATTGCTCCGGCAGCACCTGACTCTGTGCCGCGCCATCGATAAATACCTGATGGCTGCCATGTTGCAGGTGGTGGTCATAGATGAGTTGGCCGGTGTGCGGATCCACTTGGCTAAGTGGCAGCAACAGGGCCAGTACCAGATAACAACTGACAGCTAACGCTGCAGTCAACAGTGCAATACGACCCGGCAGCAATACTGCACTGACCGCTACCGGCAATAATAACAACGCAATCAGGCCGTTACCGGCGCCGCCTGATAATGCCAGCATCAGTGTAAATAAGGTCAGATCGTACAGGATCGCCAGGGCAAAAATACGGTGCGTCTGAGCTGTTGCCCCCGGCAACCAGGGTAACGACAAATTGGTGCAGCCATATAAAGTGAGCAGTAACAACAAGAGTGGCCAGCTACTGACCGGATAACTGAACAACCAGGCTGCCAATGCTGCCAGATATGTGGTGCCGACCAGTCCCCAACGGAACTGCTGTAGTTGTTTGATTTGCTGAATTGGATCTGAGTCGGTGCTGAAAGCGGATCGGTTCGGCAGCATAGCGGATCTCAAAAAAAAGCGGGCGCAGTGCGCCCGTTGCAAAAAACTGACACCAACAGACTACGCAGTCGCTGTACCAAAGTCACGTGCCTGCATTGATAAGCTGAGTCGCCTTGCACTATAGCGTCTGCAAAGCGCTGGTGGGATGTGGCATTTTGTCGCAGTAGCAGAACACGACAAAATCTTGACGCTTTAGCAGCGGCAAGTGGAGGCAAAGCCGGACTGTGCCGGCGGAAATTTCTCGCCGCATCAGGTCGGATCTGCTGTTTAGGATCTGGTTTATTGCCCGGCTGATTCTGTGTCATGATCATAAGTGCATGAATTTATGCAATAAAAATTAATGTTGTGCTGCTGCTCTGTTTTTGGCATTGCGTTTGCAATTTCACTTTGCTCCCGCTGGATCTGCGTGATCCGGGTCAGGGAATTAAAAATCCAAAACAAATAATCTTTACAATTAAGGGATTTACTCATTATGAAATTCGATGCAAAATCAAAACTGTTCGCAGCCCTGTTTCCAGTATCTAAACAAGAACAAGCCGCAGAGCTGGTTGAGCTGAATACTACTGAACTGACCCAAGTCAGCGGCGGTATTTCACTGAAGTCAAATGATGGTGTAGTCAGCACTTTTCATATTGGTGACGGCAGCGGCCCAATCTGGATCAAAAACTAATAAAAATTAAGATAAGGTTTTGTGACACAGACTCAAACATTCGCAAGAAATACAGCCGCCTTTTTGATTTTTTTAATCTCAAGTGCGGCTGCCATTTATCTGGAATTATCTATTCATTTCCCTGCATTTGTTGAGAAGAATAATTTTAGTAATGCGGATACTGTCCGATTAATTTCGTATATTTCTTTCAGCTGTGTTGTGCTTTTCAGTTTAAAAAAACCTCATACACTGCCTCTGCTGACTCTCATACTCATCATTAAGCTTCTCCAGTTTCCAATATCGTTATTTTTGAATAACTTCGAGAACGCGCTGTATTATTATTTGTGCTCTGCGTTGTTAGACCTTCTAATGGCATTTTGGATTGTCCACTACCATAATGACCGGGCATTACTAAAATTCTTTCAGGCAAAAGCGCAGGTAAATCTCCCACAGGTTATGCTGATGGCTTTTTTATTAGCGGTATCTTCCCTTTTCTCCTGTTTGCAAGCTGTTGAATACATTATTTACACACAAGACCCGTCGTTCTATCGTGATTCGGTTCCATTCCTTTATGAGCATCAAATCGCTGTCAAGCTAACACTGAAAACGTTATTTGATGCCTGCATTTGGTCTTTATTACTCGACCCTAACCGCTGGAAAATCTTACAAAAGATCCAAAACAAGTTCCTCGCGCCCTGATTTTATCCCTACAATAGAGTTTTACTGTGGTGAGGTCGTCTGATGTCGCACCGTGCTCATTTGTTCTCGTTACGGATTTTTCATGCGCTGCGCGAAGCTGCCGCTGAAGGTTATGGTTTTTCTGCGCTCAGTAAAGATGTGCTGGCCGGCATCAGCGTTGGCATCATTGCGATCCCTTTGGCGATGGCGCTGGCTATTGCTTCCGGTGTACCGCCGCAATATGGTTTGTATACCGCCATTATCGCTGGCTTTTTGATTCCGCTTTGTGGCGGTTCGCGCTACAGCGTCTCAGGCCCAACCGCTGCTTTTATTGTCATCTTATATCCGGTCGTACAGAAATATGGCTTAAGTGGTTTATTGCTGGCCACAGTGCTGTCCGGTGGCATTCTGGTGGCGATGGCGATGTTGCGTCTGGGGAGGTTTATTCAATACATCCCTGAAGCCGTCACCCTGGGTTTCACGGCCGGTATTGCCGTGGTGATCGCCACGCTGCAACTGCGTGATTTATTTGGCCTTACTGTCGAAACCATGCCCGAGCATTATCTGGAAAAGCTGCAGGTGTTGTTAAAAGCCGCGGACAGCGCTCATTGGCCGGCGATGGTCGTTGCCGCAGTGACTTTGTGGCTGATGCTGGCCTGGCCCAAGCTGGGCAGTCGCATCCCGCCGCATTTACCGGCAGTGATTGCTGCTACTTTGCTGGCCTGGGCCCTCAATCATTTTGGTTATCCGGTGGAAACGATTGGCAGTCGTTTTTTTTACACCGCCGCTGACGGCAGTGTTGCTGCCGGTATCCCTGATATGTTGCCCAGCCTGCAATGGCCCTGGGATTTACCCGGTGCCGGCGGTCAGCCGCTGCAGTGGAGCTCTGAACTGGTCAAAGATTTATTGACCGCCGCTTTTGCCATGGCAATGCTCGGCGCTATTGAATCGCTGCTCTGTGCCATGGTGCTGGATGGCATGACAGGCCGGCGTCACAGCGCCAACAGTGAGCTGCTGGGGCAGGGCATTGGTAACATAGTGGCGCCATTTTTTGGCGGTATTACCGCGACTGCGGCACTGGCGCGCTCAGCTGCCAACGTGCGGGCTGGCGCTGTGTCGCCAGTTGCAGCCATGGTACATGCTGCTGTGGTGTTGCTGGCCTTGTTTGCCCTCGCGCCTTTGCTCAGTTATCTGCCATTAGCCGGTATGGCGGCCTTATTGCTTGTGGTCGCCTGGAATATGAGTGAAGCCCCCAAAGCGCTGCATCTGATCAATACCGCACCGCGCAGCGACGTGCTGGTGTTCGCGGTCTGTTTCTCTTTTACCGTGTTGTTTGACATGGTGATTGCCATCAGCTGCGGCATCATTATCGCGGCGCTGCTATTTGTGCGCGAAGTGGCGGAGATGACCAAAGTTGCCGATGTGACGGAAAATCCGAAGCTGGTCAGTGAAAAACTGGCACCCGGCCACAAGGTATTTCGCATCAGCGGGCCGTTGTTTTTTGCTGCGGCGGACAGAGTGTTTGCCGAGCTTGCACTGTTATGTAAAGAGCAGCAGCAAGTGGTGATCCTGATGGATGGCGTGACTTTACTGGATGCCGGTGGTCTGGCTGCTTTTGATAAATTCCTCACAGCAACGGAAAAAACCGGTTGCCATGTGATGTTAGTCGACCTGCAATTTCAGGTGCTGAAAACACTGGCGAAAGCCAAAGTCAGGCCCATTGACGGTTTATTGTCGTTTTATCCGACGCTGCCGGAAGCGTTAAAGTTACTGCCCAAACGCCAGCCGGATGAATTTGCCGGACTGACCGCATTGGATAATCCGGGTTTATAACCTTGTAGTTATCTCACTCCCGGTCACAGCGCAGGCGCATTGGCGCTTCGCGTTGTGGCTGCTAAATTTTCATATTCATGCACAACACAGTCTGCGACAATAGCCGCTATAACGCGCCAGGCCTTACTCTGCGCGCATTGGCGCGCTATGAATCTTTATGCAGCAGTTGAAAGTGAATTTGAATAATATAAAAATTCAAAAAAACAGCATAATAATTCTTGAAAGTGCATGAAAGCCTCTATACACTGGCCGCAGTTTTTGGTGTGGCCATTTTTTATTTAGCATTTGGAGACTGACCACAAGATGTCATCACAATCTGCCACCAGTTCAGTGATTCGCAGCGCAGTGTTAGGAGCCGCCGGTTATAGCGGCGCCGAACTTTGTGTGTTATTAGCGCGTAACCCTCACTTTGCACTCTGCCATGCCTATGCCTCTGCCGGGCGGCAGGCAGAGTCTTTTTCTTCGTTGTATCCACGGCATAAAGGCCTGGTTGATTTGCTGGTAGAACCCTGGACCGATGCTGAGATTGAGAATATCAAAGGCAAAGTCGACGTCGCGTTTTTGGCACTGCCACACGAAGCCAGTGAAGAAGTCGCACCAAAGCTGATGGCTGCCGGCATAGTAGTGGTGGATTTATCTGGTGCATTCCGCTTAAAAGACCCTGATTTATATCCAAAATATTATGGCTATGCCCACCAGCATCCAGAGCTTATCAATGAAGCTGTGTATTCATTGATGGAATGGCTGGACCAGCCATTACCGCAATTGATTTCTGTGCCGGGCTGTTATGTCACGGCAGCGTCATTAGCGCTGTTACCTTTAGTCAAAGCCGGCTTGCTGGCAGACGACAATATCCCGGTGATCAGCGCGACCAGCGGTGTGTCAGGTGCTGGCCGCAAAGCGGCGTTAAGCACCTCGTTCTGCGAAGTAGGTCTTAATGCTTATGGCTTTTTTAAACACAGACACAGACCAGAAATTGAACAGAATCTGGGCCGCAAAGTGGTGTTCACGCCGCATCTTGGCAATTTCAAACGCGGCATTCTGGCGACCAGCGTAGTGACGTTAAAAAGTGGTGTGACTGCAGAGCAGGTGAAAGCGGCATTTGAGCAGGCCTATACCGGTAAACCGCTGGTACGGTTATTAAGCACATCGCCGAACGTGGCGGATGTGGCTGGTACGCCGTATTGCGATATTTTCTGGCAAATCGACGGTGAGCAGGTTGTCGTGGTGTCAGCCCTGGATAACTTACTCAAAGGCGCTGCTGCGCAGGCGATGCAAGCTGCCAACGTCAAATTCGGCAAGCCGGAAACAGCTGGTTTACTCGGCGGTGGTGTTTGTCATGAATAAGTCACCATTAGTGCTGAAGATGGGCGGGCGGCTGCTGGAAGACATGCAGGCGCTGGACAATTTACTGACAGTGATTAAAGGCCTTGCCGCTGAATATCCGCTGGTGCTGGTGCACGGCGGCGGCGCTCAGGTCGACAGCTGGCTGGCAACTTTTGGCTTTGACACGCAAAAAATTGATGGTCAGCGGGTATCGCCTGCAGAGCAAATGCCAGTGATCACCGGCGCCTTAGCCGGTGCAGTGAATGGTCTGATGGTAGCGCGGGCGCAGCTGGCTGGCCTCAATGCTGTCGGCCTGACGCTGGCGGCAGGTCAAAGCCTGAAGTTTGATGTGAATACCAAATTAGGCGCCGTCGGTATTGCCAAAGCCAATGACGGCACGCTGGTGAATACTCTGGTGCAAAACGGTTTTGTGCCGGTGTTCAGCTCCATCGGTTTAAGTGACGACGGTCAGTTACTGAATGTGAACGCCGATATTGCCGCGGCAGCCATCTGCCAGCTGGTGCAGGGAACGCTGGTGTTGCTGACTGATGTACCGGGTATTCTGGACGGTAACGGTCAGTTGATTAAGTCGTTGAACAGCGAGCAGGCGCAGGCGCTGGTGGACACTGGTGTGATTAAAGGTGGTATGAAAGTCAAACTCGATGCGGCGCTGGAAACAGCCGCTGCACTGCGACGACCTATCATAGTTGCGGGCTGGCAACAGCCGGAAGATTTATTAAAGCTGATGCAACAGCAGGAAGTTGGCACTTGTATCAGTTGGTAACCCCACTGAGATCTGTTCACTAAAGCGCGGGCCCCTTTGATGGAACAAGGCCCGTTTGCCGGGCAGATTTCCTCAAAAAAAGGTGGCCCACAGCGGCCTTGTAGTGTGAAACATGAGTCAATTATCGCAGTTACTGTGTTTAGCGGATTTAAGCAAAAGCCAGTTGTCGGATTTACTGACACTGGCAGGTCAGATTAAACAAAAACCTGACAATTACAGTCAGGCGTTAAAAGGCAAAAGCATTGCCTTGTTATTTGAAAAACCTTCGCTGCGTACCCGGGTCAGCTTTGATGTGGGGATTTATAAACTCGGTGGTCACAGCGTGTATCTGGACCAGCAAAACGGCGCCTTAGGCGTGCGCGAATCGGTGGAAGATTTCGGCTCTAACCTGGCGTGCTGGTGTGATGCGATTGTCGCGCGGGTGTATTCGCAGCAGACGCTGTTAAAGCTGGCGTCGAGCAGCAAAAAACCGGTGATTAATGCGCTCAGTGACTTGTACCATCCATGTCAGGCACTCGCAGATTTGTTGTCGTTACAGGAAGTGCTCGGTGATTTGTCACAGGTGCATCTGGCTTTTGTCGGCGACGGTAACAACGTTTGCCATTCGCTGATGTTAGGTGCTGCTATTCTCGGCATGAGCTTAACCGTCGTCACGCCACCGGGCTTTGGTCCGGATGCACATGTACTGCTCCGGGCCCAGGCCCTGGCCGCGCAAAGTGGTGCCAAACTGACGCTGAGTCAGCATGTGTCAGCGGCCGCTGGTGCAGATGCGATTTACACCGACACCTGGTTGTCGATGGGCAATAAAGCCGACCCGGCGCAGATTGAAAAGGCCTTTGCGCCTTATCAAATCAATACTGCGGTAATGCAGCGCCTTGGCGCTAAACATTTTATGCATTGTCTGCCGGCGCATCGCGGGCAGGAAGTGACCAGCGAAGTGCTGGACAGCGATTATTCTTTGGTATTGCGGCAGGCGGAAAACCGCATGCACGCGCAAAATGCCGTTTTAGTCAGTTTATTCAGTTGAGGTTTGCGTGATGAGCGAATTAAAAAAAGGTGTGAAAAAAGTCGTTTTAGCTTATTCCGGTGGTCTGGACACTTCGGCCATAGTGCCTTGGCTGAAAGACAATTATGACTGCGAAGTCATCGCCTTTGTCGCCGACGTTGGCCAGGGTGCTGAAGACTTGGAAGGCGTAGAGCAAAAAGCGCTGAACTCAGGCGCCAGCAGCTGCTACGTTGTTGATTTAAAAGAGCAGTTTGTCAAAGAAGTCATTTACCCGACCATCAAAGCCGGTGCTGTATATGAAGGCCAGTATCTGCTGGGTACTTCAATGGCACGGCCAATCATTGCCCGCGCTCAGGTTGAGCTGGCCCTGAAACTGGGCGCAGATGCGCTGTGCCACGGTTGTACCGGTAAAGGTAATGATCAGGTGCGGTTTGAAGGTGCTTTTGCTGCCTTAGCGCCGCAGTTAAAAGTGATTGCACCATGGCGGGAGTGGGAATTTAATTCCCGTCAGTCGCTGCTGAATTATCTGGCCGAGAAAAAAGTGCCGACGACTGCGACTGCAACCAAAATTTACAGCCGTGATGCCAACTTGTTCCACATTTCTCACGAAGGTGGCGAGCTGGAAAATCCATGGAATGAGCCGTCTGAGCAAGTCTGGATGTGGACTAATTCCCCGGAGCAAGCACCGGATAAAGCCGAATATATTCAATTAAGCTTTGAGAAAGGCGAACTGAC
>CAMLNG010000094.1 GCA_946481195.1 uncultured Chromatiaceae bacterium | reverse complement strand
CCACAGCGGGATCATCGCCGGGAAGTTAAACGGCGTAATACCGACACAAACACCCAGTGGCTGAATGTAGCTGTAGGTGTCAATAGACCGGGCGACGTTCTCGACGGTTTCGCCCATCATCAGCGACGGGATATTCGCCGCTTGTTCGACCACTTCAATACCACGCCAGACGTCGCCTTTGGCATCTTCCACCGTTTTGCCCAGTTCACGGCAAATGATGTCGGCAATCTCAGCCTGATGTTCTTTCAGCAGCACAGCAAAACGCATCATCAGACGCGCGCGTTCTGACACCGGTGTTTCTTTCCAGCTCTGGAAAGCAGTTTTGGCAGAAGCGATTGCCTGCGCCATTTCGTCGGCAGTCGCGCATGGCACTTGCGCGATAACTTCC
This sequence comes from uncultured Chromatiaceae bacterium, assembly GCA_946481195.1. The sequence goes on along the minus strand of CAMLNG010000094.1, from coordinate 9,900 downwards.
TGGGTGGCCGGATTGGTCACCGGGATTAGTTTTTCACTTTTTGAGTGAACAAATTCGCCATCGATAAACAGCTGAACCTGAGTTGTCATAGCATTTTCCCCGTTGCGCGGCCTGCCTTCTGAGCGGCCGCTGCGATTGTCTTTAACCGGCTGGCCGGTCACTGTATTTGGTTGCACCCAAAGTCTGTGCTCCGTTTAGGCGCTTAGAGATCCCACTTAGTGGAACTCACCCTGTTGTTTTTTTACCTGGTTGCGCCTGCTAGGGGCTGTTGACGTTTGGTGTTTGTTTTTGCAGCAGTTTGGCAACTTTTTATGCAAGGCAGTGCGAGAGCCGTGTAGTGATTCTACACAAACGAGCACTAACGCTGCAGAAAGAGCTGCCAAACGCTGCCCTGTGGGTTCGTTTGGTGGCGCTTTGGGCTTTGTCACTCGTTGCTCACATAGAATGACTATGCCACGCGCCTCGTTTCGCGCCCAAAACGCCACCAATTCGAACAAAATTCAACCGCCAAACGTCAACAGCCCCTTATAAACTTTCACTCAGCATACGGAGTTCAGTCTGCCCGTACAAGCCGGCATTGGACCTATTTCTACACCAAATTTAGCTTAATAAGGCGTGCCGTCTTTGTGGCTGAATTGCCACTGGCCGGAGACGAAATCGGCGCGCAGGTCATTATCCGGATAAATCACGGCATCGCCGGCACTGCGATCACCCACTTCCAGATACCACACCACAGCGTTGCTGCGGTTAATGAGCTGATGGCCATCGCCATTACCGGCAGCAAAACCAGCGCACATGCCGGGCATAAGCAACGTCTCACCGGCATCAGTGATAAGCGTTGGTGTGCCTTCGAGGATATAAATAAATTCATCCTGTGTTTGGTGATGATGACGCAGCGCCGACATGGCCCCGGGCGCCAGCTCGGTCAGATTGACACCAAAATTCTTAAGACCAAACAAATCACCCAACACCCGCTTCTGCCGGCCCTGCATCATGGCGGCAAAAGGCGCAGGATAAATCGATGGCTTTTGCCGGGGTGCGACGTCTTGTGCTGTCACTGCCAAAGGGCCGGCAGCACGCGGTTTGGTTGATTCAGTCATTGGAGGTTCCTTGCAATGAGTCAGAGGCCAGGCAGTGGCCAACTTCACTGGACAGATATTGCTGGAACGCTGCTGCCCGGCACAGCCAGTTGCCTGGCAACAATGTGTTTCTGCAAATCTATCGACAAAAGCATCCGCGCGTTTTAGCCGCGCTGCCCGGTTAACAAAAACACCGGATATTGCCCATGCGGCTTTTGCACCACACTGGCGTCGACGACCTGCACTTCAGTAAAACCGGCGGCTTGTGCTTTTGCAGCAATATCTGCTCGATCAAAACCACAATGAAATACCCCGGTATCTTCGGTATGAAAACTACCGTCTTCCTGGTCCAAATCAGCCAATGCGATAAAACCACCGGGTTTGAGCAGCCGGTGAAACTCAAGTAACAATGCCGGAATATCAGCAATATGATGCAAGGTCATAGAAGAGATAATACCGTCAAACCGACGCTGCAGCGGTTCCCGGAGCAGGTCCTGTTCCAGCACTTCCAGTTCACAACCAATATGCGCGGCTTTAGCGCGCAGCTGTGCATTCATCGACGGTGACACATCCAGAGCAGTGATTTTGCCAACTAAAGGGGCAATTTGTTGTAATAACAAGCCGGTGCCGGAACCAAAATCGAGCAGTTGCATATCGCGGTTTAGCAGTACCTGCGCTTTAATGGCCTGTCCAATCGCGACTACATTGTCGACCCGCTGCGGGTTTTGTTCGTAGGACGCCGCTTTCTGGGCGAAAAAATCGTGAGACATTAAAAACTCCGCAGATCAGCTTGCGGCCGTTGCCGCAGCCATAACGACAGCCCCAGCATCAGGCCAAACCCCAGCACTGGCGCAGCACCATAGCCTAGCAGCGGCGCTGGTGTAGCGCCGGCCACTGAGCCGCCGTATAACACGGCATAATAAACCGCGACGGCAGCAAGCCAGGGTTGGTCGAGCAGACTTTGCCGGTACAGCACCAGTAACAACAGCACTGCAGCACCAATCACTAATGCACCGCTCCACCAGGCAAAACTCCATGCCAGCGCAAACACACCTTCAACATAAGGCACACTTTGCAGAACGTCCTGCTGCTGCAAAGCCCAGTAACACAAGGCCAGCAAAGGTAAAAAGCAGCCGAGCGGCAACCAGCCCGCGCTGACACCGGGCCGGCAGGCCTGCAAATATAACAAAGGAAAAGCAATGGTCAGTGCCAACAGCTGCGCAGCGTCTGGTTGCAGCGCGAGAAACAAAGCACCAGCCAGCAAAATGCCACAAGCCGCTGCCCGGCTTGCAGGTTGTTGCAACAAAACCGCCACCAGCACCAAAATGGCCGGCAATAACAAACCACCGCTATAAAGCTGCAAAGTACCAAACTGCAGCCAGCGTTGCGGCTGGTTTGCACTTACCCCGCTGAACTCCGTCAGTAAAGGCGCACCGAGCAACAACACCAATAAACAAGCCAGCGCCTGCAAAGTGCCGGGCATCACATCACCGGCGCTACGCGCACCAAGCCAGATAAGCGCTGCCGCCAGCAGTAAACTGCCGGCCTGCACCAGATACAACTGCGGGGCGACGCCTGCCAGAGTCAACACTGCAAAGCCAGCCAATACCGGCGCAATGCTGAACCACAATCCGCTTGCTCTGTCTGCCATCATGCTGCGTATCCTTTGCTGTGTTGCCGCGGGTGCATTGAAAAAGACTGCAGAAAAATTAAGCAGAAGTAAATGGGGGTAAGCTGGAAATTGTCCGGAAAAACAGCTGGTCAGCGCACGGGCCGGCGCCACAGCCAAAACAGACCCTGCGCTAAACTGCCCATTGCCGCCAACCGTCAGCGCTGCATATCAGAGCCGCTTGGTAGATTCCCGCACCACCAGCGTCGGCGCGACTTTGGCAGCAACGTGGCCGGCAGCGTGGCGGTTGTCTTCGATATCCATGATGATTTTGGTGGCGGCAAGCTGCGCCATTTGCCGGACGGGCCGGCGGATAGTCGTCAGCGCCGGAATGATCCGGCTGGCCAGTAAGTTGTCATCAAAGCCGGCGACCGACAGCTGGTCCGGCACTTTGATACCGAGGTCATGCGCGGCTTTGAGTACACCCGCAGCCATCTGGTCGTTGTTGGCGAAAATCGCCGTCGGTTTGTCTGTGCCACTCAGCAGTTGCTGGGCACATTCAATACCGGTTTCAAAACTGTTATTGCCTTCGACAATCCAGTCCGGCCGCAGCTTGATGCCATAAGCCGACAACCCAAGCTGAAAACCTTCCATCCGTTCAGTCGAAGATTTATAGCGCTGTGGCCCGCTGATAAAAGCGATGTGTTGATGGCCAAGCTGCGCGAAATAGCGCGCCATTTCGGCGGCTGCGGCACGGTCGTCCGACACCACCGAATGGTAGGTTTCGTCCAGTAACACTGAGGTTAACCGCACATAAGGCCGTTCGGCTTGTTTCAGCGCGCTGGCGAGATGATCAAGCTCCGACACCGGCGGCAGTAAAATCACGCCGTCGAGTTTAGATCGGTTGATAAAGGCGAAACAGTCCTGCACCAGCGTTTCGCTGCGGTAGCGGCATGGATGCACCACCAGCTCGTAACCGAGCTGGCTACAGACTTCCAGTACACCACGCTGCACATCATCGAGATAAAGCGCATCGGGGTTGTCATAGATGAGCCCGAGCAGATAAGAGCGGCTCGACGCCAGACCCCGCGCCTGCGGGCTGGGAGAATAATTCAGCTCGGCTATCACTTTTTCCACTTTGACCCGCGTCGATTCCCCGACCGCCAGCGAGCCATTAATCACCCGCGACACCGTGCGTTTCGACACTCCGGCTAAGCGGGCCACGTCGTTAATAGTGGATGATTTGAGCGTATAGATGATAGTTCTCCCGGGCGGTCTGAGCTGCTGAGTTACCGACCTGTCAGTGAAGGACATCAGGCCGGCAGCGTCATTCTAATGAACAAGCGGTGGAAGTGCCATACCAACCCACTTTGTTCCTGATCCATCCAATTGCCTTGTTATAAACCCACTAAAGATGGCAACCATTCGCTGATCGCCGGAATATAAGTCACCAGCATCAGCACGACAAACATAGCGGCATACATTGGCAGCAGCGGTTTGATCATTTGTTCCAGCTTCACTTTGGCCACAGCACAGGCGACAAACAGCACACTGCCGACCGGCGGCGACACCAGACCAATCGACAAATTCAGGATCATCATGATGCCAAAATGCAATGGCGACACGCCAAGTTCCACCGCCACTGGCAGGAAAATCGGCGTGAAGATCAGCACAGCCGGCGTCATGTCCATAAAAGCCCCGACCACTAACAAAATCAGGTTAATGATGAGCAGGATGATGATTGGGTTTTCACTTAAAGCCAGCAAACCTGTGCTGATGCTTTGCGGAATATTTTCATAGGACAAAATCCACGACATCGCCGCCGATGTGGCAATCAGCGCCAGCACTATGGCGGTGGTTTCAGTCGATTTCAGCAGAATTTTGCCCAAATCTGCCCAGGCCACTTCTTTGTACACCAATACCGCCAGCACAAAGGAATACACTACGGCGATGGCACCGGCTTCGGTCGCAGTAAAAGCGCCCTTGATAATGCCGCCAATCACCACGATGATCATCAGCAGGCTCGGGACCGCAGCGGCAATCTTACTGACCACTAATTTTAGTGGCAAACGCGCCCCGACCGGATAGCCTTTCACGCGGGCATAGCCGGCACAAACAATCATCAGCGCCACACCGAGTAAAATGCCCGGCAAATAACCGGCGACAAAAAGCGCAGCAATAGACACACCGCCGCTCGCAATCGCGTAGACAATCATAATGTTCGACGGCGGGATCAGCATGCCGGTCGTCGCAGCAGCAGCGGTCACCGCTGCGCTGTAAGAATCGTCATAACCCTGTTTTTTCATCTCCGGCAGCATAAAACTGCCGATCGCTGAAGTGGCTGCCACGGCCGAACCGGAAATAGCGCCAAACAACATACAAGACAGCACATTCACCAACGCCAGGCCGCCCGGCAGCGCACCGACCAGCGCCATCGCACATTCAATCAGCCGTTTGGCGATGCCGCCGCGCCCCATCAACAAACCCGACAACACAAAAAACGGAATGGCGAGCAAAGCGAAACTATTCAGGCCACCGGCCATGCGCTGCGCCAATGTCGTCAGCGCCGGCAATAAATCCATGCTGAGTAACATAGTGCCAAGCGTGGCGAGGCCAATACAAAACGAAATAGGTACGTTTAAAAACAGCAGGACAAAAAAGATGCCGAGCAGCACCAATGCAGACATTTCCATTATTCGCAGCCTCCGGTTGGCGTCAGCGTGTCACCGCGCCACAAACAAATCAGTTGGCAGACGCCATAAAACGCGATTAAAAACCCCGCCAATGGCAAAGCCAGATAAATCCAGGCCACGCGGATACCCAAGGCTGCCGACATCTGGTTCAGCTCAAAAGTCAGCTGCACCAGCGCCCCACCGCCGCCAACCATCACCGCCAGCGCAAACAACACGACCAGCGCAGTCAGTAAAATCGCCACTCGCCGCTGCCACTGCGGGCTGAATTTAGAAGTCAGGATGTCGAGGCCCAAATGCTGGCCGGTGCGATAGGCCAGCGCGGCACCGAGCATGCCAATCCACAGCAACAGCGTACGGGAGATTTCTTCGGTCATGGAACTGGGTTCACCGAGAATAAAACGCGACACCACCTGCCAGCACACCACCAAAACGATGGCCGCCATCAGGCCAATCAGCAGACGTTTTAACGCTTCATCGAGCCAGAATACGGTTTTATTCATGGGGTTTCTCCTGCGCAGCCGGCACTGCAGCAGCCGGAGCTGTTACAGGCGGTAACGCGGCAATTTTGGCCATCAAAGCACCAACAGGTGTGTCTTTTAACGCCTGATGCAGCGGTTGTACTGCGTCGATAAAGGGCTGTTTATCCGGATAAATCACTTCCACACCGGCGGCTTTCACCTTATCGAGCGCATCTTTGGTTTGCGCCTGCCAGGCCTCACGCTGCCAGACCTGCGAATCGGCAAAAGCCTGCTGCAGCCAGCCTTGTTGTTCGGCGGTTAAGCTGTTCCAGATATGCTGGCTCATCAGGATCACATCCGGCACTGCGGTGTGTTCATCCAGCACGTAGTACTTGGATAATTCATAGTGCCGCGACAGGTAAAAACTCGGCGGGTTATTTTCCGCACCATCGACCACGCCTTGTTGCAGCGCGGTGTAAAGCTCCCCCCAGTCGACCGGTGTCGCGGCACCGCCCAAGGTTTGCACCATTTGTACGGCAGTTTGGCTGTTCGGTACGCGGAATTTTTGTCCGGCTAAATCCGCCGGTGTGCTGATTTTTTTGTTGGTGGTATAAAAACTGCGGCTACCGGCATCGTAATAACCCAGGCCTTTTAACCGCACCGGCGAAAGCTCTGCCAGCAACTGCTGACCAATCTCGCCCTGCAACACCTGCCACAGCTGCTGTTCGTCGCGAAACACATAAGGCACGCTGAACAGCTGCATATTAGGTGCAAAACCTTCCAGCGGTGCGGCGGATACTTTGGTCAGCGCCAGCGAACCAATCTGCAGCAACTCAATCAATTCGCGCTCAGAGCCGAGCTGACCACCGCTGTAAATACGGATTTTCATCGAACCATGCGAATAATGCTCCAGCCGTTCGGCCAGTTTCACCATGGCTTTGTGCACCACATGCTCCTGGTCCAGCGTATGGGCCATGCGCAAAGTCAGCACTTGTTCTTCCGGTTTGCTGCAGCTGCTGAGCAAAACACTGAGTAATAAACTCAGCGCCAGCACGCCGCTGCGGCGCAACAAGCTTGTCATGTTGTCTCCCCTGTCGAGAAAAAGCGCAGGCTGTAATTTTTTATAGTGCCGGCGCCGGTTTATAGAGCTAAATCAGCAACTAACGCAAAGCGCTGGCCGGGAATTTATCCATATCGTTGTAGTCGTGGTTTTCGCCGGCCATACCCCAGATAAAGGTGTAACTGCCGGTGCCACAACCGCTGTGGATGGACCAGGGCGGCGACACCACGGCCTGATCGTTGCCGGTGAAAATATGCCGGGTTTGTTGTGGCTCGCCCATAAAGTGGCAAACCTGCTGGCCTTCACTGAGACCAAAATAGAAATAAGCTTCCATCCGGCGGTCATGCTGGTGCGCCGGCATGGTGTTCCAGACGCTGCCCGGATGCAGCACGGTCAGGCCCATTTGCAGCTGGCAAGTGTCGACCACACCTTTAATCATCAGCTGGTAAATGTCGCGTTTATTGCTGGTCTCGAGCGCGCCCATGTGCAGCACATTACAATCAGCCATGGTGATGTGCCGGGTTGGGTATTGATGATGTGCCGGCGTTGAATTCAGATAAAACTTGGCAGGATTGGCCGCATCGTTGGAGACAAACCGCACCTCGCGCGCGCCTTTGCCGACATACAGCGCTTCGCGGAAATTCAGCGGATAAGCCGTACCATCCACTTCGACCACGCCGGCGCCACCGGTATTGATCACACCCAGTTCACGGCGCTCGAGGAAATACTCGGCTTTCAGTGCATCAACGGTCTGCAGCAGCACAGCGCCTTTGACCGGCACCGCGCTGCCGACAATCAGCCGTTCATAGTGGGTGTAGTTCAGCACCAGGGTGTCGGGCTGCATCAGGTTATCCAGCAGAAAGTGCTGGCGCAGTTTGTCCGTGTCGTAATGCTTGACGTCATCCGGGTGGGTGGCGTAGCGGTTGGTAAATACAATGCTCATAAAAACTCCAAAAATTCGACTGAAATCGGTCTATCGCGCCAGCCAGCCGCCGTCGACGGCGAGCACATGGCCATGCACATAGTCACTGGCGCTGGAGGCGAGGAATATCGCCGCACCGGCTAAATCCGCCGGTTCCCCCCAACGGCCGGCCGGCAGACGGCTTAAAATTTGTTGATTACGGTCAGCGTTGGCCTGCAGCGCCGCCGTGTTGTCGGTTTTAAAATACCCCGGCGCAATCGCATTGACGTTGACGCCAAAGCCGGCCCATTCGTTGGCAAGCGCCCGCGTCAGGCCCACTACCGCATGTTTACTGGCGGTGTATGCCGGCACTGTAATGCCACCGCTGTAAGACAACATCGAGGCGATATTAATAATTTTGCCGCTTCTGCGTTCAATCATCGCCGCGCCTAAACGCTGACTGAGCAGGAAAGTGGCGTCGAGGTTCACTGCCAAGTTCTGTTGCCAGTCACTAAAAGCAAAATCGACCGCCGGCGTGCGGCTGATAGTGCCACCGCAGTTGACCAGAATGTCTATCTGACCGGCGTAATCCAGCGCTTTTTCTGCCAGTTGCACCACGGCATTGCTGTCAGCCAAATCGGCAGAAAACGCCTGGGCCAAGCCGCCCTGCTGCCGAATGGCCGCAACAGTGGCGTCACTGCCGCCGCTGCCGGAACTGGCGCACAGAACTTCAGCACCGGCATCGGCCAGCGCCAGCGCGATCGCCTGACCCAAACCGCGACTGGCCCCTGTCACTAAGGCTTTTTTGCCGGTCAGGCCAAATAATTGTTGCAGTTGCATCCGTCTCTCCTGTGGCCCGCACTGTGGTTGGCCTGATTGTTGTCATGGCAGCCGTACTGTTGTCACGACAAGTTACATTTTTATATCCACATGAAAATAAACAATATTTATGGATATGTACCGCTGTTTTTACCCCGTCCACCAGTAAAACCCACATTTTTTTTGCAGTTTTTTTGTACTGGGTTTGACAGTGATTATGGCTTGGTGTTAGCTTTTTGCCATCGGTGGCAAAAAAACGCAAGCGAATTTTGCCACCGATAGACAAAAACAAAAAACGAATCAACAGGGCTTGTCTTTAAGACGGGCCAGATAAAAAAGCGTCAACGGCTCAGGTCGTATGGCACCATAAGAACAAACCCGACGAGGAAGACATCATGGCAGCTCACAAACAGGCCTGGCGCCTGCAACCGCTGACTCTGGCAATGGCCATTGCTCTCACCGGCAGCTTCAGTGCTTCAGCACTGGCCGCACAAGACGCAGCGCAGCAAGCCAAGCCGCAAACCGCCGCAGAAAAAGCCAAAGCGGATGAAGATATCGAAGTCATTGAAGTCACCGGCAGCTTCCGCGACAGTCTGTCTAATGCACTGAACGTCAAACGTCAGTCTGACAGCGCCATCGACGCCATCATGGCGGAAGACATCGCCGATTTCCCGGATTTAAACCTGGCCGAATCGCTGCAGCGTATTCCGGGTGTGGCCATCAGCCGCGCCGCCGGTGAAGGCCGCCAAATTACTGTACGGGGTTTAGGCCCTGATTTTACCCGTGTCCGTATTAACGGCATGGAAGCCATTTCGACCTCAGGCGGTACTGACCAAATAGGCGGTGCCAACCGCGGTCGCTGACCGTGCGTAAAACTGCCAGCGCCGATGTGGAAGAAGGCTCGCTCGGCGCCACTGTAGACCTGCGCGCCGCCCGGCCTTTTGACTATGACGGTTTCACCTTCTCGGCGTCCGGCCAGCTCGGATACAACGATTTATCAGAAAAAAATGACCCGAAAGCGTCCTTTCTGATTAGCGATCACTTCGCTGACGGCAAATTCGGTGCGCTGTTCTCCGCATCCTTTTCTGAGCGCAGCTTAAAAGATCAGGGCGCCAGTACGGTGCGCTGGGCCAACGTCAACGATTTCGGCAGTTACAAAGGCTCAAAAACTGCGCCTGAACTGAACACTATCAACAACGCCTTCCGGCCACGTTTACCACGTTACGATTCTTACACCCATGAAATGGAAAGAGTTGGCGCCAGCGCAGCCTTCCAGTATCG
>CAMLNG010000093.1 GCA_946481195.1 uncultured Chromatiaceae bacterium | reverse complement strand
TGCTTACTGGCGCCGTGGCCCTGTTGGCATGACAGCCATCGCCGCCATTGACGTGGCGTTGTGGGATATTAAAGCCAAAGCCGCCAATATGCCGCTGTATCAGTTATTGGGCGGCCGCAGCCGCGACGGCGTGATGGTATATGGCCATGCCAACGGCAATACCATCGCCGAAACAGTGGCTGAAGTTGGCCGTTATATCGGGATGGGCTACAAAGCTATCCGTGCCCAGACCGGTGTGCCGGGCCTTGCCAGCACTTATGGTGTGTCAAAAGACAAAATGTATTACGAGCCGGCCGACAATGACCTGCCAAGCGAAAACGTCTGGTCGACCAGCAAGTATCTCAATAGCGTGCCGGAATTGTTTAAAGTGCTGCGTGAAACCTATGGTTATGACCATCATCTGCTGCACGACACCCACCACCGCCTGACACCGATTGAAGCGGCGCAGCTTGGTAAATCGTTAGAGCCGTACAAATTATTCTGGTTAGAAGACGCAGTGCCGGCCGAATTGCAGGAAGGTTTCCGCCTGTTCCGCCATCACACCACCACGCCAATTGCGGTCGGCGAAGTCTTTGCTTCTATTCATGATTGCCAGCAGCTGATAAGCGAGCAGCTGATTGACTATATCCGTACCACCATTGTGCATGGCGGCGGCATTACTCATCTGCGCCGGATTGCGCATCTGGCCGAACTTTATCATGTCCGCACCGGCTTCCACGGCGCGACTGATCTAAGCCCGGTCACTATGGGCGCGGCACTGCATTTTGATACCTGGGTACCAAATTTCGGTATTCAGGAATATATGCGCCACACACCGGCGACCGACGAAGTGTTCCCGCATGATTATCACTTCGCCAATGGCTATTTATATGCCGGTGAAAAGCCAGGCCATGGCGTGGATATCGACGAAAAACTGGCGGCGAAATATCCGTACAAACGGGCTTATCTGCCGGTTAACCGGTTAGAAGATGGCACCATGTTTAACTGGTAAGCCAAAAGTGAAAACGCAACAGCAAGGCCAACACTGATGCAAACAGCAACCATCGAATTTTATAGCGCCGGTTTTCTCCGGCTGCATTGCCGCGACATTCTCGGGTTTTATGACCTGCGGGTGCTGGATGCGGCCGGTGGTTATTTCCAGAATTATTATGATGATGGCAGCTTGTTTGCGCCTGAGTTTCGCCAGCTGGTCAGCAGCACGCGCATTATTGTCAATTACGCCAGAGCCAGCCGCGAGCTGGCTGAGCGGAATGGTCAGCAAGAACTGGCGGAAAAATACCGCGCTTATGCACAGCATGGCCTGAAATACCTTGAAACTGCGCATTTTCAGATCGCAACCCAACAATACGCCTGGACTTTACGCCAGCATCAGCCGGACATTATGACGCAGCAGGCTTATGGTTATGCCTTTGTATTGCTGGCTTATGCCCATCTGCAGCTGGCGCAAGTAGCTGATGTCAGTGCAAAGCTGAGCCAAACCTGGGATTTGTTGGAACAGCGTTTCTGGCAGCCAGAGTATGGTCTTTATGCTGACGAGCTCAGCGCCAACGGCACGTTAAGTGATTATCGCGGCCAGAATGCCAATATGCATTTATGTGAGGCGATGCTGGCGGCTTATCAGGCGACACAACAGCCAAAGTACCTGCAGCGCACGCAGTTGCTGGCTCACAACATCACAGTGCGGCAGGCTGCTTTGAGCGACGGACAAGTGTGGGAACATTACACCCCGCAGTTCCAGCTGGATCTTGAATACAACAAAACCGACCCGAAAAATCTGTACCGGCCCTGGGGTTTTCAGCCTGGCCATCAGACAGAGTGGGCGAAATTATTGTTACAGCTTAACCGTTTAGCACCAGACCCGGCTTTAGTCAGCCGCGCCGCAGCATTGTTTGACCGTGCTTACGCTCTGGCCTGGGACCATGAAAACGGTGGCTTAGTGTACGGCTACGACCTAAACGGCGTCTGGTGCGACGACGACAAATATTTCTGGGTGCAGGCCGAATCGATGGCCGCAGCAGCGTTGTTGTATCAAACCACTGGCGATGCTGAGTATTTACAGAAATATCAGCAGCTGTGGGCTTATTGCTGGGCGTTTTTTGTCGACCATCAGCACGGCGCCTGGTATCGCCTGCTGAACCGGCAAAACCAAAAAGTTTCCAACGAAAAAAGTAGTGCCGGCGCTAAGTGTGATTATCACACTTTGTGCGCTTGTCTGGATGTATTGGCCGCGTTTTGACGGGCGGCCAGGGTATTGACCTGTGTGACTGAGAGATTGTGGTCCTCAGTTTGTTGATGTAACGGGTGAAGTACCGTCTTTAAATCAGGTCGGACTGACGCAGTAACTCTGTATGCAGCAGCAGTCCGGCTAAAACTGTGGTAAAAAAAATGCCATACCTGACACCGGTGTCATCTGGTTTTCACTACTAAAACCGACTCTGGACAGAACAGGCGAAATAAAAACACATCAGAAACAGGGGTAGATATGTATAAGCAACAAAAAACAGCGGTGGCGCTTGCTGTCATGGCGGCACTGGGGGCTTTTAGCGCCAACGCTCAGCAAACTGCGCAGAACGGCAAAGCCGACGAGACTGAAATCATTGAAGTTAAAGGCTTCCGTGACTCGGTGATCAAAGCCAAAGATTTAAAACGCGAAGCTATGGTGGCGCAGGATTCTATCGTCGCCGAAGACATCGCAGATTTCCCTGATCAGAACTTAGCCGATTCGTTGCAGCGTGTGCCTGGTATTGCCATCACCCGTGAAGGCGGTGAAGGCCGGCAAATTTCTCTGCGTGGTTTAGGCCCGGATTTTACCCGGGTGCAGGTCAATGGCATGGAAGCACTCGGTACTTCGTCGTCACCAATGGACAGCCGCGGTGCTGTTGGCCGGTCACGCGCTTTTGACTTCAATATTTTTGCCTCTGAACTCTTTAACCAAATCGATGTGAAAAAGTCGTACTCGGCCGACCAGGACGAGGGCGGCATCGGTGGTACAGTCAACCTCAGAACTGCCAAGCCGTTTGACTATGACGGATTTCAGGGCGCTGTTGGTGGCCAGCTTGGTACTAATACCAACGCTGATGAAACCAACCCGCGATTAGTTGGGATGGTGTCTAACACCTGGGGTAAGTTCGGCGCGCTGGCTTCTGTGGCTTACAGTCAGAAAAACTCACGCGAGATGGGTTACAACACTTATCGCTGGCGTCAGGTGCGTGCTACTAACGGTATCGCCAGCACTGTGGACCCAACGCTGGCGGCACAGGCTGCAGCCGGGACTATCTGGTTCGCCCGTGGTAACCGCTATTCAGTCTGGAATAACGACCAGGAGCGTTTGGGTGTTACCACTTCATTACAATACCGCCACAGCGACGACTTAAAATTTGGTCTGGACTATATGTATGGTGCTTTGGAAAACACACTGGATGAGCACCATATCTCCACCGGCGGCGCTTCCAGTACTGCACTTGGCCGCATTGAAGAATTGCGCGTGCTGGATAACAACGGCGACAAAGAAGCGGTTTTCGCCCGTTTCAGCAACTCGACTATCCAGACCGAAAACCGTTCTGACTATAACGAGTCAGTTTTTAATCAGGTCTCGCTGACTGCTGACTGGCAAATCAGTGACAACTTAGGCGCCAAATTTATGTTTGGCACCAGTACTTCTGATTATGACCAGCCGCGCGTGGATAAAGTAAACCTGATCCGCACCGGCGGTATCACCACAGACTTCACCCAGGACCGCTATTACGGCGTCAACACTTACGACTTTGACCCTACGGCGTTGTCAGGCTGGGCGGTGAAAGATCTGTATTTCCGCGAAGATTATATCGCCACTGATTTTGACAATATCAAAGCCGATTTCCGCTATGACGTTACAGACAGCAGCAATATTGACTTTGGTTTGAACCTGAAAAAATTCAAAAACAGTGGCGACAACCGCGAAGATGCCGGTTATGTGCAATCTAAAGCCACACCGCTGAATAACGGTGTCAAGACCTTAAGTGACGCGGTAAGCTCGGTGTACAGTGTGCATCCGAACATGTCATGGCGTCAGGCTGATGTCGCTGCTTTACAGGCGTTTTATGGCATTTCAGACTTAAAACTGGGTACTGATAAAATTATCCAGACCAACTCTTACACAGTAGAAGAAGACACTGATGCTGCTTACACCCAATACAGCTGGGAAAGCATGATTGGCGGTAAAGTGCTGCGCGGTAATGTCGGTGCCCGTTATTACAAAACCGATTTGACTTCTATTGGTGTGTCGCAGGGCAAACCGGTTGAAATTACCCGTGATTATTCCGGTGTGTTACCCAGCCTCAACCTGGTGTATGAACTGGAAGATGACTTGTTACTGCGCGCCGGGATCAGTAAAAACCTGACCCGTCCGGCGCTGAGTGCGATTTCTGTATCAGCCAACGTCGCCCAGATGACGGGCTCACCAGGTGAAGTCGGTAAAATTACCGTTGGTAACCCGGACCTCGAACCCTTTGAATCGGTCAACTTTGACCTGGCCATTGAGCAGTACTACGAAGGCGTGGGCTCTTTGTCGGCAGCTGTGTTCAAAAAAGACATCGAAAACTTCATCGTGACCGAAGTGACCACAGTCAAATACAGCGACACAGGTCTGCCAGCGTCATTGCTGCCAAATGGCGCCACTATGGATTCACTGTTTGATGTGACATCACCACAAAACTCAGATGAATCGACCATCAAAGGGGCGGAAATTGCGTTCCAGCGCGACCTGGATTTCCTGCCGGCACCATTTGACAAGTTGGGCATTATTGCCAACTACACCTGGGTAGATGGCACTGCGCTGTACCGCAACGTGCAGGGCACAGGTCAAACGCAGGAGAAGAGCTTCCCTGGACTGTCGAAAAACAGCTACAACATGACGCTGTACTATGAAGCTGACAACTGGGGCGGCCGGATCGCAGCGGCAAGCCGCAGCCAATACATCAGCGTGGTGGAAGGCGGTCTACGTGACGAAGATGAACGCGGTTTCCATAAAACTACTTTCGTGGATTTCTCCGCCTTCTACCAGTTGACGGAAAATCTGAAGTTCACCGTTGAGGCTATCAACCTGACCAACGAACGTGAAGAACAATATAGTGACTCGAACGACCGTCAGTACAACACCACCACCAGTGGCCGGACGTACAGCGCGGGCTTCAGTTACAAGTTCTGATTTGGAGGCGGCTCTGCCGCCTTGTTTTTGTAGTACCGGCGGCTTTTGCGCCGCCACGTTTCGTGTGCACCGGCGGCAAGTTTATTCGATATAGTCCTGCGTTAGCCGCCGGTTTTTTTGGAGACACGCCTGTGTTCAGCCTTTTCTTGACCCGTCGTTTTTATCACAAATATTTGTTAGCACTGGCCATTGTGTGCTGGCAGAGTTTTGCTGTCGCAGCACAATCAATGACTGATGGCAAAGCACAAGCATCAACTCAATCCGCAGAAGCCGTACAGGCCATTTTTCAGCGCTTAAGCGGTGATAGCAAACTCCCGCTGCAGTGGACCTTGCAAAGCGATAATCAGCCGCATTGGGTAGAAACCCGCATCGAACACGGCGTGGTTAAAGTGCGTGGCAATGCTGCAACAGCACTGGCTTATGGCGCTTATCAGTTGCTGCGTCAGCAGGGTTATCTGAGTGTCAGCTGGGAAGGTAACCGGCTGGCACTGCCGGCAACTTTGCCGGACGTTGCTATGACAAGGCTCGACAGCCTGTTTACCGACCGCGCTTATCTGAACGTCTGTGCTTATGGTTATTCCAGCCCCTGGTGGGACTGGCCGCGCTGGCAACAGGAAATTGACTGGATGGCGCTGCACGGCGTGACCCAGCCGGTGGCGATGGAAGGGCAGGAGTATATCTGGCAACAGCTGTGGCGCGAATTTGGCCTGAGCGATGCAGAACTTTCGCAGTATTTTTCCGGCCCGGCATTTTTGCCCTGGCAGCGCATGGGTAATATTGAAGCGCACGCCGGCCCGTTACCGCAATCTTATATTGAGAAAAAACGCCAGTTACAGCGCCAGATCCTGACACAAATGCAGGCGCTGCAAATGCAGCCGGTGGTGCCGGCATTCTCCGGTTATGTGCCGGATGGTTTACAGCAGTTATTCCCAAAGGCGCGGATCAAAAAAATGAAAGCCTGGTCCGGTTTTGCCCGCGAAACTTACTGGCTGGACCCGGCCGACCCGCTTTTCAGCAAAATTGCCAAAAGATTTATTGAGTTGTATCAGGCCGAATACGGCCCGCAGCGTTATTTCCTGCTCGATGCATTTAACGAAATGCTGCCGCCGGTATCTACAGCCAACAAAAACGCTGAGCTGGCGAATTATGGCGCCGCTTTGTACCAGACTTTGGCGCAAGCGTCGCCGGGCGCTATCTGGGTGATGCAGGGCTGGATGTTTGGTTCGGACGCGCATTTCTGGGATTTGCCGGCGATTGAGGCGTTTTTAAGTAAAGTGCCTGCCAACAACATGCTAATTCATGACATTGGCAATGACAGATTTGATGTCTGGCAAAAAGCCAAAGGCTTTTATGGCAAACCCTGGGTGTTTGGTTTTATCCACAACTATGGCGGCAGCAACCCGGTTTATGGCGACTTTGATTTTTACCGCCACAAAACCAATATCGCGCTCAATCATGCCGACAAGGGCCAGCTGCGCGGTTTTGGCGCTTTCCCGGAAGGCATTCATTCCAATAGCCTGGTGTATGACTTTTTGTTTGATTTGGCCTGGCAGGGCAAACGCGACAATCAAATCCAGACGGCTGCGACCACCGACTGGATAACACAGCAACTGCAGGCCCGCTACGGCGATGTAGACCCGGCCGTCAAAGCGCAGTGGCTGAATATCTACAAAGCGGTCTACAGCACACGTTATTGGGAACCGCGCTGGTGGGAAGACTCCGCCGGCGGGTCTTTGCTGCAAAAACGGCCGAAACTGGATTATCTGCGTTATACGGGCGCGCCGGGCAATCTGCAGCTGCTCGACCAGGCTCTACGCGAATTGGCACAGTTACCGGCAAACGCACTGAAAGCGCCTTTGCTGCAGTTTGATTTGGTCGATTTCCAGCGCCACAGCGCCACGCAACATATTGATATGCTGCTGCAACATACCATGCTGGCCTACAGCCAGGGCCAGTTAGCGCAGGGCGATAAATTACGGGCGCAAGTCAAAGCGCTTATCCTCTCTGTCGACGCCCTGATGGGCTATCAGGCACCCGGCACTCAGCGTGAAACGCTGTTTTCCTGGGTAGCAGATGCACGCGCTTATGGCGACACCGCCACTGAGAAAGCTTTGTACGAACACAATGCCCGGCTGCAGGTGACACGCTGGGGCGGCGATAAACTCAAAGACTATGCCTCAAAGGCCTGGTCTGGTTTATACGCCCAGTATTATTTGCCACGCTGGGAGCTGTTTTTCGCTGCACAACGTGAGGCTTTAGTGGCAAAAAAAACTTTTGACGCCAAAGCAGCTGAGGCGAAGTTAATTGCTTTTGATGACGTTTGGTTGCAACAGCCGCTGGCGGCGCCACAACAGGCCCCGGCAGATTTAACAGCTGCGCTTTTGGCCATTCAGCAACAAATTCTGGCCAGCAAAGCGCCACCTTCTAACCTGTAAGCGGATTATGTTGATGCAGAACAACCGACTGATAGCACTGGACCTGTTTCGTGGCCTGACCATCCTGATGATGATTATGGTTAACAGTCCCAATACTTACGGCACTTTCTCGCACGCTTATTGGGATGGCGTGACTTTTGCCGATTTTGTCTATCCGTTTTTTCTGGTGATTGTTGGTGTGGCAATTGGTCTGGGTTTTGCGCCATTGCCGGCTGGGCAACAGCGCAGTGGCGCGCAAATTCGCCAGCTTTTACCAAAAATCCTGCGCCGCACTGTGCTGTTATTTGCACTCGGGCTGTTCGTCAATCTGCTGTATCTGAAATTCTCCGACCTGCGGGTGCTCGGCGTGTTGCAGCGCATTGCGATTGTCTATGGCGTCTGTGCCGTGCTGACCTTGTATTGCCGGTGGCGCAGTTTACTCGCCATAGCGCTTGGTATTTTGCTGGGCTATTGGCTGCTGATTTTATGGCTGCCGGCGCCTGGCTTGGTGGCCGGGCAGCTGGAGCGTGGTGCCAATCTGGTGAACTGGGTCGACAGTGCCTTTTTGCCCGGCATGTTATGGCGCGGCAGCTGGGACCCGGAAGGACTGCTCAGCACTTTACCGGCCATCAGCAGCGGCCTTGCCGGTGTGTTATTGGCCCGCCTGATCCAGGCCAGTAAAGGGCTGGATTTGCATGTGTTAGTCAGCCGGCTCTTTGTCGTGGGTGTGCTCTGTTGTTTTGCCGGCTGGTTATGGAGCCTGGAATTTCCGCTGATTAAACAAATCTGGAGCAGCTCTTTTGTGCTGGTCACCAGCGGGATGGCAGCGATAGTGCTGGCCACGCTGATCTGGTACTGCGACTGCGCCGGTTATCGTGCTTTGACACAAGTGCCACTGATTTTTGGCTCTAACGCCATAGTGGCTTATGTGCTGCACGTGGCGCTGGAAAAGCTGTTGGAAGTGCCGCTTGGTGCTTTTGTGGGGAGTGGTGAAGGCAGCTTGTCGGTACTGTGGCATTATCAGGCCTGGGCGCAGGCGACAGGTCTGAATCAATTCTGCACTGTAGGTCTTTGGATGGTAGTGTTTGTCGGTTTGTGTTTTCTGCCGGTGTATGCGTTGTACCGCGCCAAGATTTTTGTGCGGATATAACCTGTGTTCGCTGTCAGTGTGTTAGCAGCTTTCGCCCTGGCCGCGGCACCATTGCCGGATTGCCGGCTTAATCAAGCACGCTGGCTGGGATCACACAACAGTTTTAAACCTGTATTGCCGGCGGCTTATTACGACACTCTGGCCGCAAGGCTGCAGCAGCTGGCGGAACCGCCGGCACGACTACAACTGCAAGATAAATTGCAGACGCTGCGCTATGGCCATGCCAGCCTGACCAGCCAACTTAATAGTGGCCAGCGCCTGCTGGAGCTGGATTTTCTTAAGGACGACGCCGGCGGCAGTTTTGCCAGGCCCTGGTTTGGCGCTGAACTTAAGCAGGCTTTGCAGCAACAAAAAACTGCGGAAAATGCTGCAGAGTATCTGCCACTAACGGATTTGGCAGCATCGCTCAAACGTCCGGGTTTTAAAGTGCTGCATCTGCCAGACATCGATTTCGCCAGTCATTGCGTTGAAGCCCGCGACTGCATTGCAACGCTGGCGCAGTGGTCGAAAACTAATCCCGGCCACTGGCCGGTGCTAATTGTGATCAACGTGCGCGAGCAGGGCGCCGGCGGGTATTTGCCAGACGCTATTGCCACAAAAGCGTCAAAAGTAGAGTCCTGGCAGGCCACAGATTATCTGGCGCTGGAACAACTGTGGCTGGACGGTCTTGGCCGCGACAGGTTGCTCACACCTGATGATGTGCGCAAGGCGCCCTTGAGCCTCGCAGCCAGTGTCCAACAGCATGGCTGGCCCACTTTAAAACAAGCCGCCGGCCGGTTTTTGTTGTTATTTGACGGCTCGCCGGCGCAGCTGGCGCTGTATCGTAGCGGCCACCCGTCGTTACAGGGCCGGCTGATGTTTGGCAACTATGCTGCGGATACTGACGAAGCGGCCATTCGGGTGCTGAACGACCCGGCGACTCAGCAGGCTGAGATCGCCGTTGCGCTAGCCCAGGGCCTGTTGGTGCGTACAAGAAGCGACGACGGCAATGTGTTACAGCCAGCCCGTTTTCAGGCCGCGCTGCAAAGCCGTGCCCAGTTTATTTCGTCTGATTTTTATCAGGGCGCGCCTCAAGGCGAGCCCGCGCTGCAATTTCGCCTGCCGGACGGGCCTTTTACTGCAGCGCTTTGTCAAACCAAAGGAACCCTCTGATGCTGACCCGTCGCCATTTTCTGCAATCGGCACTTGCCGCCACCGCTGCCGCACCTTTGTTAGTGAGCAGCGACCCGCAAAACCGGCTGGCACAATTTGCCCAACTTTATGCGCAGCAGCAAAAAAGCAGCGACAGACCGGCATTGCCGGCAGGCAAAAGAGTGCTGGTCAAAAGCTTAGGTGTTGCTGCCGATGGCCGCACTAAAGTCACAGCCGCGCTGCAACAGGCGATTGATGCTTTGGCCGCAGGTGGTGGCGGTACTTTGCAATTTAATAAAGGCCAGTATCTGAGTGGCGCTTTGCAGTTAAAAACCGGCGTGACGCTTGAATTTGACGAGGGTGCAGTACTTTTGGGCAGTGTCGATATCGCCGATTATTATGATGAACAAGGCCAGCTGCACGCGCTGCT
>CAMLNG010000092.1 GCA_946481195.1 uncultured Chromatiaceae bacterium | reverse complement strand
TCGTGACCTCGACCTTGGCAAGGTAGCGCTCTACCAACTGAGCTATGCCCGCATACAATCAGAAACTATTTGGAAATTTGGAGCGGGCAACGAGACTCGAACTCGTGACCTCGACCTTGGCAAGGTAGCGCTCTACCAACTGAGCTATGCCCGCAAAAATCTTCAGCAGCGCTGCTGTCGCAAAGATGAACTTTGTGAAGCAAGCGCGGCGCATTTTACAAAATCACTCGATGTTTGCAAGCCTTTTATTCCGGCAAACGGAAAAAGTGCTGCTGATAGGTGACTAATTCAGCAATGGAGTCGCGAATGTCGTCCAGCGCCAGGTGGCTTGACGATTTATTCACCAGTTTGGTCACTGCCGGATTCCAGCGTTTTGCCAACTCTTTCACCGTGCTGACATCAAGGTTGCGGTAGTGAAAAAATGCTTCCAGTTTTGGCGCGTATTTCACCAGAAACCGCCGGTCCTGACCTATGCTGTTGCCACACATCGGCGATTTGCCTGCCGACACATATTGCGACAGGAAAGCGATGGTTTGTTCAACCGCACTGTCTAAGTCGGTCTGACTGTCGCGGCAACGCTGCGTTAAGCCGCTTTTGCCGTGTTGTTCCACACACCAGGCACTCATATTATCCAGAATGTCATCCGAGGTTTTGATGGCAAAAGTCGGCCCTTCTGCCAGGATATTCAGGTTGCTGTCGGTGACGATAGTCGCCATTTCCAGAATTACATCAGTCTCAGGTTCCAATCCGGTCATTTCCAGATCGATCCATACCAGATTGTTATCGTTCACTGCCATTTGCCGCCCCTTGAGCTTGATACTTTGTTAGTTTGCTGAATGCTAGTATGATACTACGCCCCGTGCCATCTGGAAAACGCTGCGCCTGTCGCCGCCGCTTCCACAGCAACAGACAGATTAAGCGTGACTAAAAAGAAACACCTGACGCAACGCCAGAACGACCGTATCGCCGGCAACCAGCAAAAACGCCTGGATCGGCTGGCGCAAAAAGCCGCTAAGGCCGACCAGCAACTGGAACAAGCCGCTTTTGCCGATGCTGAGCCAGGCGTTGTCATCAGCCGTTTTGGTCAGCACGCCGATATTGAAGCCGGAGACGGCAGTATTACCCGCTGTAATTTACGCCGGACCATCAGTTCGTTGGTGTGTGGCGACGCCGTAGTGTTTCGCCGGGCTCTGCAATCGCAGGGCACTATTGACGGTGTAGTCGAAGCAGTGCAGGAACGTAAATCAGTACTGAGCCGGCCGGATTTTTACGACGGTTTAAAGCCGGTCGCTGCCAATATCGATTTACTGATCATTGTTTCGGCCGTGCTGCCGGCGTTGTCACTGAACATCATCGACCGCTATTTAGTCGCAGCCGAAACCATGCAAATTAAGCCGCTGTTATTACTTAATAAAATTGACTTGCTGAGCGACACAGAACGCGCCGGAGTTGAACAACAGCTCGATATCTACCGCAAGATTGGCTACGAAACGCTGCTGCTGAGCGCCAAAAGTGGTGAAGGCATGGCACAACTCGACCAGTATTTAAGCCAGGGCACCAGCATTTTTGTCGGGCAGTCCGGCGTCGGAAAGTCCTCGTTATTAAATCATTTAATGCCGGAAATTGGCGCTGTGACGCAGGAAGTATCGGACGTTTCAGGTCTTGGCCAACACACTACGACCGTGGCACGACTTTATCATCTACCACAAGGCGGTCAGCTGATTGACTCTCCTGGCATCCGCGAATTTGCCCTCTGGCATTTATCCGACGATGAAGTCAGCTGGGGTTACCGTGAATTCCGTCCCTGGCTGGGCCGCTGTAAATTCCGCGACTGCAAGCATGGCAATGACCCTGGTTGTGCCCTGCATCATGCTGTCGACACCGGCGAAATCGCCGCAGAACGTTTTGACAACTATCATAAAATCCTGCTCAGCATGGCGCAGGATAAGCCTGCTTATCTTTAATCTCACGAGGTAATATCCCCGATGGACCAGCTTAAAATTACTCTGCAATACATCCTGCCCAAGCACCTGATTTCCCGGCTGGTCGGTTATCTGGCGGCCGCGCGCCTTGGTTTTATCAGCCATGCGTTGATGAAACTCTTTATCCGCGCTTATGGTATTAACATGGCCGAAGCCCGCTATGAGAATCCAAGTGATTACGCTAGTTTTAATGATTTTTTCACCCGCCCGTTAAAAGATGGTGCCCGCCCTGTCGTGACTGATGAGCAGACGTTGGCGCATCCGGTTGACGGCGCTATCAGCCAGGCCGGCGCTATTGCCGGCGACCAGTTGCTGCAGGCCAAAGGTCATTTTTACACCGTTAAAGCGCTGCTGGGTGGCGACGACAATACCGCAGCCGCTTTTCAGGACGGTACTTTTGCCTGTATTTATCTGGCGCCAAAAGATTATCACCGCATTCATATGCCTATCGCCGGTACCCTGCGTGAAATGATTTATGTACCGGGCGAATTATTTTCGGTCAATCCGCTGACGGCAGCGAATGTGCCTGGTTTATTTGCCCGTAACGAGCGCGTCGTAACGATTTTTGATACAGCCGCAGGCCCGATGGCCTTAGTACTGGTCGGTGCTACTATTGTTGCCAGCATCGAAACAGTCTGGGCTGGCACTGTCACGCCCCCGACCGGCAGCGAAGTATTCCGCTGGCAATATCCGGCAGAAGGTCCAAATGCCGTGCAGTTAGAAAAAGGCGCTGAAATGGGCCGCTTTAAGCTGGGTTCAACAGTCGTCTTAACTTTTGCTAAAGATGCCATCGAGTTACTGCCAACCAATTTCCCTGGCGCTGTGACCCGGATGGGTACTGCTTTTGCCACTAAACTAGGCTAATCAGCAACCTGGCAGGAACGCGGATGAAGATTTTTGCCCACCGTGGTGTTAGTGGCCACTTCCCGGAAAACACGCTGCCGGCTTTTGCGGCAGCGCTGGAAACCGGCTGCCATGGCATTGAGCTCGATGTATTCCTGCATCGCGGCGAATTGGTGGTGATCCATGACCGGCAAGTGGACCGCACCACCAACGGCCACGGCTTGTTGGAAGATTTTACGCCGGCTGAGCTGTGTAAACTTGATGCTGGCAATGGCCAGCCTATCCCTACTTTATGGCAAGTATTACAGCTGTGTGCCAACCGGCTGGAAATTAATATCGAACTGAAAGGACATGACACTGCTCCGGCTTTGGTCGCCATGCTGCGCCGGGCGCAATCCGAATTGGCGTTGCGTTTGGATTTAGTGTTGGTGTCGTCTTTTCATCATCCCCTGCTACGGCAACTCAAAGCATTGTTGCCTGAGATCCGAATCGGAGTGCTGATCGCCCACTACCCGCTTGATGGCGTGCAGCTGGCACTGCAACTCGGCGCGGTGTCGCTGAACTGTGACCGTGGTTTTCTCGACAAATTGCTGGTCGAGCAAGCGCATCAGGCCGGGCTAGAACTTTATGTGTATACAGTGAACCAACAGCGCGAACTGCTGGCTTTGCGGGATATGGGAGTGGACGGCGTGTTTTGTAATTTTCCGGCAGAAGCGCTGCAATGGCTGAACGCCAGAACAGCTACGATTCAGGATTAATGGCTTTCACAGCTGTGGCACTGATTGCAAAGCCGAATATTCAGCACATGTGCTAACACGACAAAAGCAGCACCAACAATCAATACATAATGTTCGTATTCGTGCCCGAGCAAGTCTTTTTGCCAGTAGATAAAACCACCTAAAAACAGCGAATAAAACGGATAAAGCTTGCGGTGATAGCGGTGGAAACCAGCAAATAACGTAATAAAACCCAGCACCATAGTGATCAGCAGAATAATGCGTTCAAACGCATGGTTGTGCACAGAGGTCAACCCAAGCAAAGGCAAAACAGGTAACAATACCGGCAGCATAATGCAGTGGATGGCACATAAAGATGTGACTGCGATCCCTACTTTATCCAGTGTGTGACGGATATTGTCGAACATAAATGCCCCCAAACGATGCTGAATTGAGATGATATAACAATTCCGCACATTTATGAATGCCTGTGAAGAAAAAGTCTGATGGTATTGCCCGGTGGCTTGCTGTGGCATAATTACTGTTTTTCAGCACGAGACCTGCTTATGGAACAACTACTGACCCAACTGGACCAAAATCTAAAAGAACTGTATCGCAAAGCGGTGGACGCTGACGCTGTACTGGATGATTTGCAACAACAGGGGCATGGCAAATATCAGCACATTTTCCCGGCTGGTTTGTTTCAGGTACAAAGCAACAGATTTTTGCCTTATCTGGCAGAAACCGCAGAGCAAATCTCGGCGATTCGTCAGACCCAGCAATTTAATACCGCAACGCTGGAAAATATTGTGAAACAACTGCAGCAACTGCACCTGACACTGGCAGAATTTCGCACAGCACTGACAAAATAACTATACTGTCAGATGGACAGTGGCTCTGACCCCAATCAGGTGTGGAGGTAGTGATGGTGACAACCAGCAGTGTGATATCACAGGACGCGCTGCGTATAGCCGCCCGGACTCAATCAGCCACTGATCGCCCCCGCACCGACACCTCTCAACAGCGCCAGCAGGTGGTGCAACAGGCAGACCTCAGTCAGCAACAAAACAAACTGAGTAATTTGCCGGAGAACACACCGGCTGAACCGCAGAATGACAGTGTCAGAGTCAGTAGCACTCTTGGCAAAGCAGCCAGTAGTGGTTTATTGACGCGTGATGAAGCAGTAGCTATTTATCAGAAAATCGCCAATATGTTGTAGCTTTTGGACAGGCATCCGGCAGGCAAAATCAGCTAAAGACGCCTGCAGGCGCCGTTAGCTGACCCGGCCAGGTTTATCTCAGGGTTTGGTCAGTTTTGGTGTTAAAGTTTTCTGGAACCAGTTTTTTAGCATCTGCTTTTCGTAGACAAATTCAGTACTGCCAAGGCCGATTGGCGACGAGTTCATAAAACCCATATCCTTGATTTTGACATCCTGCTCAGCCAGCACAACCTGTCCATTACTATCCAGCAGCTGATAATCAAAGGTCATTCTGGGAAAATAAATTTCCTTCACAACACGAATATCACTGTGATCAATCCGGTACATCGGATTGACATCGCCGGCTAAATCGAGATCTTTTACTGTAACCAGCAGATTATGACCCGCAGGCAATTTAGCGGCGAAATCTGCCCAGATTTTGTCGAAAGCACTAATCACGCGTTTCTGATACGCTTTTTTCGTACCGGAGGATGGCCGGATGTCGCTGTATTTCTCCGGATTTTGCCAGTTGACTTTCACCGTGGTGGTTTGCTGCGAGGCCCATGCATTTGTCGTCAACAAGATGCCTAACAGTATCGGTAATATGGTTCTCATAGCTCTGCTCCTGAAAAAACATTAAACCCGTGAAGTGGTGTGCGGATTTTGATCCGACATCACATCACCTGAACACACTATATCGCGATTAACACAATGTTACAGTACAGAAATGTCAGAAGCTGTGGCGTTCTGTAATTCTGCTTTACCTGATTTTGACATCCGGTTTAGCGGTCAGGTTGCGACTTTATCGGTAAATAGAACAGCTGCCATTCTGTCTGAACGTTGCCGAGCTGCTTTAGCTGCTGTTCCAGCGCCATCAATTGTGCAATTGACCCGCTAATCAGCAAAATGTCATCGGCTAGTTGTTTCACTTCAAAGGCCGGTTTTATCAGCACACGTTTGCGCAGATCATCAACGGACCTGACGCCAGATACGACCAATTGATTGGTCAGGTGGAGCGGCTGAGCATTCCGCGGGTCGACTAATAGCCAATAGTTCGGATGGCGCTGAAGCAAGCGATATTTTGCGCCATTAATGTACACAAAGGCGGGCAATTTCGGCGTCAGGGATTGTACTGCAGCAGTCGGTTGCAAAACTTGCGCCTGGCACGCACTCGCCGG
Organism: uncultured Chromatiaceae bacterium; assembly: GCA_946481195.1. The sequence goes on along the minus strand of CAMLNG010000092.1, from coordinate 4,458 downwards.
TAACCAGAGCAAAAACCACCATACACCCGCAGATACTCGGCTATAAATATTCATCATGTCTCTCCGGTTGAGGCATGTCCCTATGGCAGTAAGAAAAATATATTGTATAACCGGTTTGCACAACTCAACCATTGCCAAAAGATTAACCATAGAGTTATAACACTGAATGCTCGAACCATAATTTTTAACATAACAATTCCAAGGAACATGAATGAACAACTTCAAACTTTCAGCAATTGCGGTGGTCGTCAGTACCGCTGTCGCGCTGCCCATTCAGTCTGCATTGGCTGATTCTCTGCAACAAATGGCTGCTGAAGGGCAATCTGTCCGCGCAGTGCAACAACAAGCCACTGTGACCGGCATGACCAATCAGGTTGATGCTCTGAGTGGTGAAACAACATTTGCATGGGCGCCAGTTGGCCTTGCAAAACCAAATATCGCTGCCGTTGCTCCAGAATACCAACTCGAGTTCGCCGCGACCCATTACCTGAACCTGTTAACCGGCGCTGCGGCTAAAGGTGAACTGGTGCAACTCAAGCCGGTGCTGGCTCACTCCTATCAATCAGACGATGGCGTGAAAACAGCCAAATTCCGTCAGCAGTTCATGGGCATCGAAGTCTTCAATAAAGAATATAACATCCTGATGGATGCCGAATTTAATCTGGTGGCCGGCTCAGGCCGGCTGGCGGATGTTGCGGCAGCAAAAACTGCACTGGTAGCTAATGAAAAGTTTGCATATGCAGACGACGCCGTAAAAGCAGCTTTTGCAGCCTCTGGCGGTGATGATACACAACTGTCACTGACCGAATCCGAACAAGAAAACGGTTACGCCGTGTTTAGTGTGAATAATGCTGATGACAGTAAGAAAGTATTAGGTACACCTCGGGTAAAACCGGTCTATTTTGAGAAAAAAGGCAAACTAATCGCTGCACAGTATGTTGAAATTGAAACCAGCAATCACAACGAAACTGACTCTGATTATTTTGCTTACGTCATCGCCGGCGATACTGGTGAAGTCTTATTTAAAAACAACCTTAAAGCTCATGCAGGCGAATTTGAATACCGTGTATATGCCAACGCTGACGGTCGCCCTTGGGATGGCCCACACGGTAATGTAGTCCCAGCCGAATCAGCGGAGCAGGTTGATGCCACCGCGTACCTGGCTGCGCCATTGGTAAAAGTTGCACATGGTCCTATCAAATCTAAAGATCTGTGGTTAAAAAGTGATGCCACCATCACGTCCGGTAACAACGTATTTGCTTACGTTGATGCGATAGCTCCAAACGGTTTTACCACAGGTGACTTTGCAGCAGAAACCACGGGCCCTCTGGTATTTGATTACAAATACCGGACCAGTGAACCAGAATCTTCGGTAAACAACCGCAAAGCGTCAATCGTCAACCTGTTCTACATGAATAACTACCTGCACGACCAGTTCTATGACTACGGTTTTGACGAAAAAGCCGGCAATGCTCAGCTTGTTAACTATGGCCGTGGCGGTGTTGAAGGCGACCCTATCATGGCTGAAGTTCAGGATAACTCGGGCTTCGATAACGCCAATATGTCAACGCCGGCGGACGGTCGCTCTCCGCGGATGCAAATGTATCTCTGGGCCAGCAAAGACGCCTTATTTGGTAAAGATTTAGGTATTAGCGCAAAAACAGCAGATGGTGTTGCTATCCCACTGACGAATATGCAAGGTGCAAGCTTTGGTCCTGGCCAGTTCTCGCTGGAAGGTCAGGCTGTGACGTTCACAGACACTGCAGCTCCTACCCGTGATGGATGTACTGAGGCTGCAGTGCCTGCCGATGTAGCAGGTAAAATTGCCATAATTGACCGCGGTACTTGTACCTTCACAGTGAAAGTAAAAAATGCTCAGCTGGCCGGCGCCATTGGTGTTGTAATTGTCAATAACTCAGCGGCAGGCCTGCCGGGTATGGGTGGTACAGATGCAACTATCAATATTCCAAGCGTAGGTATTTCTCAGGCTGAAGGTAAAGCCATTTATGATGCAATTGCTGCAGGTAAAGCAGTTAACATCAAGATGTTTAACAACAAGCCGTATAAAGACAGCTCTTGGGATAATGCCATCGTCTCGCACGAATGGGGTCATTACATCAGCAACCGCCTGGTCGGTAACGGCAATGGTCTGTATAACAATCAGGGTCGCTCTATGGGCGAAGGCTGGGGTGATTTCCATGCCCTGCTGATGGTGTCAGACGCATCTGATCTGAAACTGCCAGGCAATGACAAAATGCAACGCGCTTATGCTGCTATCAGCTATGTAGATTCATTCTATTACGGCATCCGTTCATTCCCGAACGGAAATAGTCTGGAAATTAACCCTCGAACCTTTAAGCATATTGGTCTGGGCGATACCAATCAGTACTTCACAGTACAAGATACCAACACTGGCGCGGCACAAGTGCACTCAGCGGGTTCAGTCTGGGCCCAGATGCTCTGGCAGAGTTTCGTGAGTCTGGTGAACTATCACAAAGATTACGACAAAGCCAAAGATAGGATGATGGGCTACCTGGTCAATGGCTACAAACTGACCCCGGTAGGTCCGACCTATACCGAAGCACGTGATGCAATACTTGCCGCGGCATATGCCAAAGATCCGGAAGATTACAAAGTGATCCTCAAAGCATTTGCCGACCGCGGTATGGGTCTGGGGGCGGTATCACCACAACGCGACGATCCGAAACACACAGGCGTCGTCGAGTCTTACAAAACCGAACTGAGCACTTTTAATGTCACTGCTCACAATTTGGACAAAACTTTCAGCGATGCTACCACGGGTTTCTGTACTAACAACAACACACTGGATAACGGTGAAACTGCCACTGTACAGTTCAATGTGACCAATAAAGGTTCAGCAGTCCTCAAAGATCTTAAAGGTAAAGTTGAAGTAACCAGTGGTCATCAGGTGACTTTCGCCAATGGCGGCGCTGTGACATTACCTGAACTGAAAGTCATGTCTTCAGCAACTACTGCACCGTTGTCATTTAAACTGGAAGGTGCAAAACCAGGCGATATGCTGACGCTGAAACTGTCGTTCCCTGAAGTCAGTGAAACCATAGTCACCAGCACTTACAGTCTGACTGAGCGGGTGAACCTGGCGTATGCCACAGTGGCACCCACGAACATGCAGAGTACCGATGACATGGAAACTCTGGCAACACTGAATAACTTCAGTGAAAAAGTATTAATCGGTGGTGATTTGGCAAAAGAAAGCCGTCAGTTAGATCCGACATACGCCAGCTTCTTTGCCAGTAAAGGTCATCCGGTCGGTAAGCAATACATGCATATTGCCAATAACGGCTTTACCTCTGATGTTGTATACGAAACGAAGCCATTTACTGTCGGCTACGCTGGCGACTTCACAATGAGTTTCTGGCATTACTTCGAATTCGAAGAAGGCTACGACGGTGGTGTGGTAGAAATCAGCATCAACGGTTCAGCCTGGACTGACGTCACAAAAGTAATTCGCAGTGCCGCCGGCGCACCAGTGCAATATGCTGCGTTCAGCAGCCAGGGATATACAGACACTCTGGAAGAATTACTACCTGGCCGTAAAGCTTTCACCGGGATTATGGATCCAGATGTAGCACTGGGTTCATCAACCTTTGGCCGCACCGAAACCCTAAACTTTGGTGCCGCACTGAACGGCAACGAGGTGAAGTTCCGCTTCCGCGCAGTGTCTGATTCAAACTCCAATGAATCAGGTTGGTATATTGATAATGTGCAATTCAAAAATATCACATCTCCAGTATTCCACACTGTAGTAGCCGGTGATTCAGTCGCCTGTGATAACCGTGCTCCGTTATTATCAGGTGTCAAAGCCAGCGTGACTGAAGTTAACGAAGGCGGCACTTTCACCCTGTCAGCGACTGCAACCGACCGCGATGCTGCAGATAAGCTGAATTTCAGCTGGAAGCAACTCAGCGGCACTGCTGCGACGCTGGCCAATGCCGCTACGGCGACAGCATCTGTGACAGCACCGTCGATTACCTCAGGTTCTGAGAATTTAGTGTTTGAAGTTGCCGTCACCGATGGTACAGCCACCACTAAATCGACAGTCACAGTGAAAGTAAATGACGTGCCGGCGCCGGTTGTCGTGACACCAACGAAGAACAGCAGTGGTGGTAGTTTAGGCTGGTTCGCCTTGTTGTTAGCCCCGTTGGCTCTGTTGCGTCGCCGTACAAAATAACGCGGTCTGACTTTCTGCAATAATAAAAGCACCACAGCCCGCTGTGGTGCTTTTTCTCTGTTAGTGCTGTATCAGGCCATCCTGCCACAGCTACACTGAAAAATTCAGATCGTAAAAAACAACAAACCCGGCATTTGCCGAGTTTGTCTTTTCCGATAATAGCGCTGTGAATTAACCCACAGCAACGGGCATTACATCATGCCGCCCATACCGCCCATGCCACCCATATCTGGCATTGCTGGCGC
>CAMLNG010000091.1 GCA_946481195.1 uncultured Chromatiaceae bacterium | reverse complement strand
CGACCAGACGCCCATCATCACGCGTTTGGCATGGCCGGGGTACTGTTTTTTCATCGTGACGACGGCCAGACGGTAAGAACAACCTTCCGGTGGCAGATAAAAATCAACGATTTCCGGGAATTGCTTTTGCAGCAGTGGGATAAACACTTCGTTCAGCGCCACACCCAAAATTGCCGGTTCATCCGGTGGCCGGCCGGTGTAAGTACTGTGATAAATCGGTTGTTCGCGGTGCGTGATATGGGTGACGGTAAAGACCGGGAACGAATCGATTTCGTTGTAATAACCGGTGTGGTCGCCATAAGGGCCTTCAGGCGCCATTTCACCGGGTTCCAGATAACCTTCCAGCACAAACTCGGCGCTGGCCGGCACCTGCAAATCATTGCTGATACATTTGACCACTTCGGTGTTATCACCGCGCAGCAAACCGGCAAAGGCGTATTCTGATAAAGAATCCGGCACCGGGGTGACTGCACCTAAGATAGTCGCCGGATCAGCACCTAAAGCAACAGAAACCGGAAAACGCTGGCCCGGATGGGCTTTTTGCCACTCGAGAAAATCCAGCGCGCCGCCGCGGTGTGACAACCAGCGCATAATGACTTTGTTTTTACCCAGCACCTGCTGGCGGTAAATACCGAGGTTCTGCCGCTCTTTATGCGGACCGCGGGTGACAGTAAGCCCCCAGGTGATTAAAGGCGCGGCGTCGCCCGGCCAGCAGGTCATCACTGGCAATTTAGTTAAATCGACGTCATCACCGCTTTTCACCACTTGCTGACAAGGCGCTTTACGCACATCTTTCGGTGACATATTCAGCACCTGCTTAAAAATCGGCAGTTTGCTGAAGGCATCTTTTAAGCCTTTTGGTGGCTCAGGTTCTTTTAAAAATGCCAGCAGTTTGCCGACTTCCCTCAGCGCCGACACTTCGGTCTGGCCCATGCCGAGCGCGACGCGCTCAGGGGTGCCGAACAAATTCGCCAGCACCGGAATGTCGTAACCTTTTGGATTTTCGAATAATAAGGCAGGGCCGCCGGCACGCAGCGTGCGATCAGCGATTTCGGTCATCTCCAGCACCGGATCGATTTCGGCGCTGATGCGATGCAACAGGCCGCGTTGTTCCAGTTGCGCGATGAAGTCTCGTAAGTCTTTGTATTTCATTCAGGACCTGCTGAAAAGGTGCCGGTAATGGACCGGCATTATACAGTGATGCCGGCGCCCGCCAAGGGCGCCAGCTGATTACTGCGCTTTGTTACGGGCCTTTAGCTGTTTTAGCGCAGTCTGCACGGAAAAGTTGTAGTGTGGCTGCGCCGGATTGTGATGCAGACTGAAGCGGCGAAAATCAATGTGCCGCCACTGACCCGCCCGCAACAGCGGCTGATAATCGGCCAGGTTTTGCCGGGTCAGGATATCCAGCTGCAACAAAGGCACATCAGGCAATGGCTGCGGTAAGGCACCATGGGCATGGTCATAAATCAGCACCAGCGCAAAAGCTGCCATCGTGAAGTGGCCGCCGGCAGATGCTTTCAGCTGCCCCTGGGCTATGGCTTTTTGCGCTTCCGGGATCCAATCAAAACCGCCAACACAATATTGACTGGCTGCAGGCCCGAGACTTTCCAGTACTCCCAGCGCCATCCAGTCGGAGGCGGCCCAAATCAACCGGCTGTCCGGATAACGCCGCAGCAGCTGGCGGCTTTGTTCGGCGGCGAGCTGCCGCTCCCATTTGCCGCTGACAATCTGATGCACAGTGCCACCACGCTGGCGCATCGCCTGATACACACCTTCGGCGCGCCGGTCGGTTTCATAGTTGATCATGCCGTTAATGCCAATCAGCTGATCGGCACTGGGGCAGGCCTGCAGTAATGCCAGCGTCATTTGCTGGCTCGCCAGCACATTATCGAAATAGAGTTCAGCCAGCCAGTTCGGGTAACGCTCGCCGGGCCGGCCGACCTTAGGTACTTCTTCCGGCTGCCACATGTGTTCCAGCGTGATAAATTTGACCGGATACTTCGCCAGCAGCTCCATCAGCTGGGCACCGGCGCTGGTATAAGGTTGGACTATGGCATAATCGGGTTGATGCTTTTGCAGGTATTCCGTCAGTTTTTGCTGTTGTAACAACCGGTTTGCATCGCCATTGATAATGGTCAGATCCAAATCCAGCTGCTCTGCCGCGACACGGGCGACCGCTTCGACCTGCATAAAAAAAGGGTCGGAAATCAACGATGGATTAACGAACAGAACAGATGGTCTGGCTGTGGCTAAAAATGGCAGCAGGCAACAGCAAAGCAACCAGCGCATACAGAGGTTCTCGTTCAGATCAGCTAGATATATTCAGTGTATGCTGAGCGCGACAGGCCCGGCAAATTTGTCGCGATGGCTGGTTAAAGCCGGGAATTGTGCTGGTCAACCGGACCGGCCTTCCTTTAAGATAAGCCATCCAGATGTCTAAAGGTGATAAAATGAAAGTTGCAACGCGGATTGTGCATGCCGGTCGAGCCCGCAAATGGGCCGGTTACAGTGTCAACGTGCCGGTGGTGCGGGCCTCGACCGTAGTGTTCGACAGTATGGCCGAGATGAAACATGCAGTGCGCCATCGCGGCGAGCAGGTGCCTTATTATGGCCGGCGCGGCACTCAGACGCATTTTGCCTTCAGCGACGCGGTCTGTGCCTTAGAAGGTGGTGCTGGCTGCGCTTTGTATCCAAGCGGCGCTGCGGCAATAAGCGGGGCATTATTGGCATTTCTTAAAACCGGTGACCATCTGCTGATGGTTGATGCGGCCTATGAGCCCACCCGCGCTTTGTGCGACAAAGTGTTAAAACCGCTGGGCATTGAAACTACTTATTACGACCCTTTGATTGGCGCTGGCATCGCCGCATTGATCCGCCCCAACACCAGGGTGATTTATCTGGAGTCGCCTTGTTCTCTGACCATGGAAGTACAGGACGTGCCGGCCATTTGTGCTGTGGCCAAAGCGCATAACATTGTCACCATCCTCGACAACACCTGGGCCTCGCCGATTTTATGTCAGCCATTTGTTATGGGTGTGGATATCTCGATTCAGGCGGCGACTAAATACATTTGCGGCCATTCTGATGTGATGCTCGGCACCGCCAGCGCTAATGCCAAACACTGGCCACAGCTACGCGAGCACAGTTATTTGCTGGGGTATTGTGCCTCGGCCGATGATGTTTATCTGGCTGCACGCGGCCTGCGGACATTAGGCGTGCGGCTGGCACAACATGAACGCAATACACAGCAGGTGGTGGAGTGGCTGGCACAGCGGCCGGAAGTCGCCACGATTTTACATCCGGCGCTGCCGCAGCATCCCGGCCATGCGCTGTTTAAACGGGATTTCTCCGGCAGTAACGGCCTGTTTTCTTTTGTGTTGAAACAAGGCGATTTGGCGGCAGTCACAGCCTTTGTCGAAGGCATGCAGCATTTTAAGATGGGTTTTTCCTGGGGCGGTTATGAAAGTCTGGTGCTGGCCAACCTCGATGTGCAGGCATTACGCTCTGTGACGACATGGCCTTATCAGGGGCCTTTGATCCGCTTACATATTGGTCTGGAAGACCCGGCAGATTTAATCGCCGATCTTGCTGCCGCTTTTGACCGGATGCAGGCGGTGTTGCCGCGTTAACTGGCCGTTGGCCGTCATTGCAGAATTTGCGCTATAGTCAGATTTTCTCAGTCTGATGGAAAAAACCGATGCGTCTGTGGTGGCCGCTGTTCTGTTGCTGGTTGGTGCCCGCTGCATTTGCTGCCGAATGCCCGGCTGCACTGCGGATGGCTTACAACGCCAGTTGGCGGCCTTATGTTGAAGTGACTGACGAGACGGTGAAAGGCCGGGATATCGAGCTGATCCGGCAGCTGTTATCGCAAGTCAGCAGCCGGCTGCAACTGCAGTTTGTGCCGGAAAAACGCGCCATGCAGATGCTGCAGCAAGGTCAGGTTGACCTGCTGTTTGCCGCCTCTTATACCCCGCAACGGGCTGAGTTTGCCTGGTTCAGCGACGCCTACCGCAAAGAACACAATGTGGTACTCATCCATCAGCAAACGTTGTTGCTATATCCGGAATTGCGCCAGCGCGAAGCTTTTCTGGCGTTGGCGCAGCGCAAATTGATTGGGGTTTATAATCCGGCCGGGTTTTATGGCGAAAGCTTCGAGCAGATCAAACAGCAACCGGCGGTGAAACAACGCAGTCTGGCGGTGTATGAACCGGAGCGCCGGTTGGATTTAGTCGCCGGTCGCCGCGCCGATTTTACGATTGCCGACAGCGAAGCGGTCAAACTGGATTTAGCTGCGCGCAAAGACGCAGCATTGTTTGCAACCTTACCGTTTTTTCTCAACGAGGCGGACATTCACCTGATGCTGAGCAAAGTTACAGTGTCGCAGCGATGTGTGATGGCCCTGAACCAGCAGCTTACTGCTCGTGGAAAAATGACTCCAGCGGCTGCCCCGTCAGCTTTGGGATCCGACTAAACACATACCAAATTGCGCCCATCATGATCAGTGTGGACGGTATGGCGATCACCGGATAACTGAGCGCCGTCATATTGGCCAGCTCTTCATTATAAGCCGGCGTGCCTGGCGGGCTGACCAACAGCCATTTGGCCAGCAGGTAATTGAGCACCGACGACAGAAAAAACGAGCCGGCAATAATACGGGTGGCCTGATCCAGCGTCCGCTCAAACTGCGGTACTGTGCCATTGCTGCTGAGTTTTTCTTTCAGCAGCGCCAGATTCAGCAACTGCATATTTTCCAGAATGGTTTTCACCAGCGGGAAGCGGGTGCGGCCACTAATCAAAATCAGTAAACCAATCAGCCCCGGTACTGCGGCTTCTTTGATCGCAATGTATTTGGGGTCGAGCTGTAACAGGCTCATGCCGCCAGTCAGCAAGACGCTGATGATGCCGACAATAGAGAAAAAATTCAGTTTGCCGGACTGTTTCAGCTCCCACAGACCAAAGCCAATCGGGAAGGCCAATGCCGCCACCAGGCCCCAGACCGGCCCGAGATAATCGTCCGTGCTGAGTTTGCTCAGGATCAGCACCGGGATGACAATGTTAAACGCCAGATTGGCGAATAAATTACCAGCCGTTTGTGGTTGTGGGGCGGTTTGGGCGTTTTGTGACATCGTAATCAGATCCGGAACTACTAAGATGGCCTGTTTTATCATAAAGCAGGCAAAACGCCCAGCTACACAGTCAGCTTATATGCAGTTGACCTAATCTTTACCAGAACTTTACCCGCTGATGTTAGGCAGGTCATACAACGATGTCTAATATTGATGAGACCTCACTGAGATAACGGAGTAACCCTGATGCTGGTTGTCAGAACTTTGCCAAAACAGCTGGTGATTTGTGCGCTTTCGCTGCAGTTGCTGTGCCTGCCGGTTGTCGCAACCGGGGCTGAAAAGTTAAGCGCCGCCGAAGCGGCCCGTTTGTTACAGCAGGCCAGTTTTGGCCCAACCCTCGGTGATATTCAGGCTGCCAGTCAGCTCAGCGCAGAACAATGGATCGACTGGCAGCTGGGTCTGCCGGCAACCACCCACGCCGACAAAATTGAGACTTTGCCTGAGCAAAAAACGCCAGTGCCGCTAAGCCGGCTCGAAACCTGGTGGCGCATCGCGCTGACGGCGCCGGATCAGCTACGGCAACGGGTGGCTTTTGCCTTATCGGAAATTCTGGTGGTGTCGGACCAAGGCAATGGCCTCAACAACAGAGTGATAGCGCTGGCCAATTATTATGATCTGTTGCTGGCCCACAGTTTTGGCAATTACCGTGATTTGCTTCAACAGGTGACATTATCGCCGGTGATGGGGGTGTATCTGAGTCATTTGGGCAATCAGAAAGCCGATGTGGCCAACAATATCAGGCCGGACGAGAATTACGCGCGGGAACTGATGCAGTTATTTACCATCGGTTTGTATCAGCTCAATCCGGATGGCAGTCTAAAACTCGATGCCGGTGACAATCCGATCCCGACTTACGACCAGCAAGCAATTGAAGGTTTTGCCCGGGTATTTACCGGCTGGACCAGTGCCGGCACCACGAATTTCCTCAAACCCAAAGCTGATTATCTCAGACCTATGATCCCTTTTGCCGCTTATCATGAACCAGGCGAAAAGCATTTGCTCAATGGCGTGGTGTTGCCAGCCGGCCAGACGCCACAACAGGATTTACAGCAGGCGCTGGATTTATTGTTTACCGAGCCCAGCTTGCCGCCATTTATCAGTAAACAGCTGATCCAAAAGCTGGTCACCAGCAATCCGTCACCGGCTTACGTTAGTCGGGTGTCTCAGGTGTTTATCGACAATGGCCAGGGCGTGCGTGGCGATTTGGCGGCCGTGGTGAAAGCGATTTTACTGGATGAGGAAGCCCGCAGCGGTTTTGCCGGTGTCGCCCGGCCTTTTGGCAAAATCCGTGAGCCGCTGCTGAAAACCGCGCATAGCTGGCGGGTGACACAATCCGCATCACCGTCCGGCCATATATATTTGCGTACGCTGGCAGACAGCCACAATCAGGCGCCGTTGCAAAGCCCGTCGGTATTTAACTTCTACCGGCCGGATTTCAGCCCTTCTGCCAGCCTGCAACAGGCCGGGCTGGTGGCGCCGGAGCTGCAAATGCTGACCGCGTCCAATGCGCTGAATATGCAAAATCATCTGTACAGCCAGACAATTGGCAGTATCGAAGGGCTGGTCGCCAATCCGACGCAGTATCAGATGCTGGCGCGGTTTCAGCCCTTTGCCGATGTGTTACAGCAACAAGGTTTGAACGGGCTGTTAGATCAATACAGTTTGCTGGCTTTTGGCGGTGCTATGCCGGCGGAACTACGACTGATCTTAACCGACCTGGCGAGCGGACTTGGCAACATCACACCGGCGCAGAAAGCGGCTTACCTGTGGTATTTCATTTTGATTTCACCGCAGTATGCGGTGCAGCAGTAAGGAGTTTGCCATGCGTCATCTGGATAGGCGTGAATGGTTAAAACTGGCACTAAAAGGCAGTTTAGGTCTGGCCACGCTCAGTGGTTTGCAATTGGGGCTGTTGCCGCGGGCATTGGCTGCCGGGCGTGCGGTGCCCGAAGGCTACAAAGCACTGGTCTGTGTGTTTTTATATGGCGGCAACGATTCACTGAATATGTTGCTGCCGCTGTCAGGCCAGAGTTTACTGGACTATCAGGCAGCCCGGCAAAGTCTCGCCGTGGCGAACCCGATAGCGCTGACTCCGCGTACTGCTATCGCTGACGGCCTGGGGCTGCATCCGGCACTTGCCGCACTGGAGCCGTTGTTTCAGAGCGGGGCGCTGGCGCTGGTCGGCGGCGTGGGGTCGCTGATCCGGCCGACGACTTTAGCTGAAGTGCAGGCCGGCAAGGCGCTGTTGCCGAAAAATCTGTTTTCGCATAACGATCAACAGGCGACCTGGATGCGTGGGCAGGAGCCGCACAGCCCTGATAGCGGCTGGGGTGCCCGGTTATTGGAACTGATGTACGACGTGCCGGATTTCAGCAGTTGCATCAGCCTGGCCGGTACTAATCTCTGGCAGCGTGGGGCCGCACTCAGTCCATTTGGCATGTCGGCTGCCGGAGTGCCGGAACTGACCGCATTAAAAGGCAGTAGCAAAAGAGCTGCCATGTTGCGGGATATGCAAAACCGCTTGTTGAGTGCGCAGCAGCATCCATTGGCTGATCAATTTGCGCTGTCGCACAGTCAGGCGCAAAGTCGCAGTGCTATCGTCGCCACTGCGCTGACCCAGGCGCCAGCTTTACAGACTGAGTTTAACAACGCCAATCCGCTGGCGTTACAGCTGCAGATGGTGGCGAAAATGATTAGTGTGCAATCATTGCTTGGTGTCGGCCGTCAGGTGTTTTTTGTTGGCATGGGAGGCTTTGACACACATGATGCGCAAAATTCAGTCCAGCCCGCTTTGCTTGGTACCCTCGCGGAGGCACTCAGCAGCTTTTATCAGGCTACTGTCGAGCTTGGGCTGTCACAGCAGGTTACCAGCTTTACCATGTCGGATTTCGGCCGCACCCTGAGTTCAAACGGCGATGGCACCGATCACGGCTGGGCCGGCAACCAGCTGGTGTTAGGCGGTGCTGTTAATGGCGGTGATCTATATGGCCAGTTATTGCCGCAGCGACTGGGTAGCCAGGTTGATATGGGCGCAGGGCGGTTGATCCCGGCGCTGTCGAACAGCCAGCTGTTTGGCAGTCTGGCGCAATGGTTTGGTGCTGATCAAAGCGCAATACAGTTACTGTTACCGGAACTTCGTTATTTTAATACCGGTGCGCTGTCGTTGTTTAACATCTGACAAAATACCGGAACACAAAGATACCGGGCATATCTCTGTGGCGAAGAATCGAAACAGTTAAGCCTCTAATTTAAAGAATGCGCCTGTTGGCGCTTTTTTTGTCCCTGTGACATCAAGCCACAGGGCGGTGTTTTCGGCTGTTTTTACATGCTGCAGTGTCCGGCTTCAATCATGAAACATACCTTTGTCGAATAATTTTTTTGTCGATATCTTGAATTAACACTGTATGACGCATAGTATCAAGCTATGTGTCACACAGTATGTGACGCATAGTATCAGGTAAGCCCGGGAGCACAACTGAAAATGAACGATGACAGGCTCGACAAACTCAGGCTGGAATTGCGCCGGGGCGTGTTAGTGCTGGCGGTGCTGGCATCCAGCCGCACGCCGCAATACGGTTATTCTCTGCGTAAGCAGCTGAATGACAACGGTATTGACATTGATGAAGGCACTTTATATCCACTAGTCCGCCGGCTGGCGGAACAAGGGCTACTGGACAGCCAGTGGCAAATGGCGGAAGGCCGTGAGCGGCGTTATTACCAGCTCTCCGCCAGTGGAGCAGAAGTGTTGGCACAACTGAGCACAGAGTGGCAGCAGTTACATGGCAGCCTGGCGATTTTACTGGAGCAACAATGATGGAATTACTGGAACGTTACCTGGCAGCGGTGGCGGCTGAACTGCCGGTTGACCAGCAACACGACATTATCCGCGAACTCAGAGCAAACCTGCTGGATCAAATCGACGCGCTGCAACAAGACGGGCCGCTGGATGAGACAAAGCTCAATCAACTGCTGTTGCAGCAAGGCCATCCGATTGATGTCGCACAACGCTATGCCCCCAGTGCGCCGCTGATCGCCAGCGAAGATATGCCGTTGTACAAAACGGTATTGTGGCATGGCGCTGCATTGATGGCGGTGATCGCCCTGTTAAAAAGCCTGAGTGGCCTGATCTTGGCCGATTCGATTAATCCGGTGCGGCTCGTACTGCAGTTGGGTTTTAGTTTTGTCGACAATTTCGCCACGCTGTTATTGGTCGTTACCGCGGTCTTTTATCTGTGCGGCCGTGCCGGCTGGACCAAAGAATGGCGGCAACGTCAGTGGCACCCGGCCAGGTTGCCGCGTTACCCGCTGGCGCGGATAAAGCTGTCGGACAGCATCACAGACTTAACCAGTGCGTTGTTTTTGCTTTTGTTGTTGTGGACACCCTTATGGTTGTCGGTTGAAGCACAACAACATTTACCGGTCCACCTGGCCGAAGGGATGGAATACTGGCGCTACCTGCTGACTTTGTTCGCCACTTTATCGGCCGCTTTTGCACTGTACCGGCTGACGCAGCTGAGCTGGCAGCGCTGGAGTAAATGGTGCTACATCCTAGACCATCTGGTATTTGCTGTGATTTTTGCGGCGATGGCGCTCAAAGGTGGGGTGTTTACTGAACCTCAGCACATGACCGACGGCGCCCGCTTGTTCTGGACCCATGCGGCAGGCAGTATTTATTACATCTTGCTGGCTACCGCCGCAGTATTGGTTGTTCTGGCGATAGCGGAATACCGGCAATTACGCCGGCTGTGAAATAGCACTTAGGCTGTGGCAGTTGCCACAGCCTAAGTAAATGATTCTGCGACGATTGTTTTTTCAACAAGAACTCTGGCATTAAAGCGAAGCATTCTCAATTGCATGTGTATGATTTAATTGATATTTTTTAAAATCTAAAACTCGACCCCCGCCGTAAATCCGACTACAATCCTCAACAATTTCCCCGTTTCACTGCCAGTATTGGTAAAAAAGGAGCCCGGCGATGCAAGGTGATGCCGCTGTACTGAGTATCCTCAATGAGGTGCTGACGTCCGAACTGACGTCGATTAACCAATATTTCCTCCACGCCCGCATCTACAAAAACTGGGGCCTGCAAGAACTGAATAATGTCTGTTATAAAAAATCTATCCGCGACATGAAACAAGCCGACGAGCTGATTGAACGCATTCTGTTCCTCGAAGGTTTGCCGAATCTGCAGGCTCTCGGCCGGTTACGCATCGGTGAAGACACCGCCGAAATGCTGCAATGTGACCTCGAATTTG